>ONEJ01000023.1 GCA_900316805.1 uncultured Lachnospiraceae bacterium | reverse complement strand
ATCCGCTGGTACGTATCGGCAAGCTTTCTGCAGGCTCCATCGAATTTCTTGATGACTAAATGGTAAAAACCGCCGGACACTTCCGGCGGTTTTTTAATATCAGAGGTTATTCTGCATCCTCCGATAAAGAGTCCTCTTGAGCATTTCCATCATCTATATTATCCTGCGGATGATCCTGTGTATAATATATAAAATTACCCCGGTAGACCTGGGAACTGAGCCCGGTACTGCTGTCGTAGGCAATCACTGACAGAATGTTGTTTCCCTCCGGAACCTCGATAGGGCCTGTATAGCGGCTGCTTCCGGCGTGAGGCACGGAACCGTCCCAGGTATAGTAGGCACTGCAGCCATCCGGAACCCGGATTGTCACGTTAGTAGGAGCTCCAAAATCCCCCCCATCCGGTGAAACGGAAGGCATATCCGGTGCCGGAATCTTAATGGTGTAGTTCTTGGAAACAACCTCACTGTTCACATTCTTCTCATTGCGGCAGACGGCCTTGATGGTGTAGCTTCTGTTATTTTCAGACAGTTCGATAGAACCCTGGTAAAGGGCACCTCTTGCAATGGGATCGGAACCGTCCATAGTATAGTAGATGGAATCTCCCTCGGGGGAGCGAATCTGCAGCGTCTGGGGAGAATCAAAACTTCCCTCCTCCAGACTGAATACCGGTTCATCGGTCTGGTAGGCTTTAAATAGATCCTGAAGGCTCTCGTCGACAATTTTGGAAAGAGCCATGATGGCGTCCGTGTTTTCTTCCTTCTCGTAGAGGGAAATCAGACTTTTGATTGCTGCCCTGTTCTTCCGGTCATCAGCAATCACGGCCTTATATAGAGTTTCTGCCGAATCATAATCCGCCTGCTTTACGCAGATATCTGCCAGCGCCAGCCTGGCATCGATGCTTCCCGGATCCAGTTCCACAGCCCTCTCATAATAGACAGCCGCCTGCTCTAGATTTCCGTCCAACAGTGCCTTTTCGGCCTGCTTGACCTGGTAATCATAAGAATTGTTGTGGTTCGACCGTATGGCAGCGCAAAAGACCATAATCGCAAAGATCAGTACAACGATGGTGGCTGCTACGCCGGCAATGATCTTGATCTGAAGCTTTTTCTGCTGTTTCCGGCGCTCCGATATGTCTGCCACGGGATTAGGTGTTCCCATGGCAGTGGATGTCTTTCTTTTTGCTGTCGTTGTTCTTTGGAATATATTTTCCTCTGTCAGAACCTCTTTGAGGTAATCATCGTCATACATGCTGTAGTCCGGTACAATCTGTGCCGCTTTTCCACAGTGCGGGCAGTATACATTATCCGGCTGTAATTCCTTACCGCAATAAATACATTTCATCAATCAATCCCCTTATATGATCTATGCTTCTGCCATTAATCCATGAAAGCTTCCACACAGTTATTCATCAGCATGGCAATGGTCATAGGACCAACACCACCCGGAACCGGTGTGATATAAGATGCCTTCGGCTCTACAGAATCAAAATCCACATCTCCACAGAGCTTATTGTCCTCATTTCTGTGGATTCCCACATCGATGACAACGGCTCCCTCCTTCACGTAATCAGCATTGATAAATTTCGGTTTTCCAATGGCAACAATCAGAATATCCGCTTCTTTGCAGATTTCTTTCAGATTCTGCGTTCTGGAATGGCAGATGGTCACGGTGGCATTTTCCCGCAGCATCAGAAGTGCCATAGGTTTTCCCACAATGTTGCTTCTTCCGATGACCACGCAATGCTTTCCGGCGATCTCGATGTTGCTGCGCTTCAACAGCTGGATAATACCCGCCGGTGTGCAGGATACAAAGCCCTTCTCCCCGATCACCAATGCTCCCACATTCCGGGGATGGAAGCCGTCCACATCCTTTTCCGGGGAAATGGCGTGGATCACATGATCCTCATTGATATGGGATGGCAATGGCAGCTGGCAGAGGATTCCGTTTACCTTCGGATCTTTGTTCAGCTTGTCAATGATATCCAAAAGCTCCTGCTCCGATGTTTCCTCCGGCAGCTCATAGGCAATGGATTCAATGCCGATATAAGCGCAGGTCTTTTTCTTATTCCCTACATAAACGGAGGAGGCGGGATCATTTCCCACCTGGATCACTGCCAGAGCGCAGGTCTTCCCCTCTGCGGCAAGAGCAGCTACCTTTTCCTTCAGTTCGTCCTTGATCTGCTGTGAAATCAGTTTTCCGTCAATCTTTTCAGCCATAATGATTCCTCCTTAAAACAGTCCCGTGATCACGCCTTCGTTGTTAACATCGATTCCGTAAGCCGCCGGCTTCTTGGGAAGTCCCGGCATGGTCATGATAGAACCGTTGATGGCTACTACAAAGCCTGCACCTGCAGAGACGTATACCTCTCTGACATTAATGGTAAAGCCGCTGGGGCGTCCCAGCTTCTTCGGATCATCGGAAAGGGAATACTGGGTCTTTGCCATGCAGACCGGGAAATCTCCCATGCCTAAATCCGTAATTCTCTTTAACTCTTTCTCGGCAGCTGCGGAATAGGTTACGCCGTCTGCTCCGTAGATTTCCTTTGCTACGGTCTCGATCTTCTCCTTCAGGCTCAGGGAATCCTCGTAAATCGGCTTAAAATGACTTTCTTTGTTCTCCAGAGTTTCAAGTACTTTCTCTGCCAGAGCGATACCGCCCTCGCCACCCTTCTCCCAAACCTCGGAAAGAGCAAACTCGCATCCTCTCTCATGGCAGAAGTCCTCTACGAACTTTGTCTCTGCCTCTGTGTCCGTTACGAAGGAATTTAAGGTAACCACTACCGGAACGCCGTACTTCTGCAGATTCTCGATATGTTTCTCCAGATTGACGATTCCGGCCTTCAGAGCCTCCAGATTCTCTGTGGAAAGATCTTCTTTGGCAACGCCGCCATTGTACTTAAGGGCACGGATGGTTGCCACCAGAACTACCGCATCCGGGTGCAGTCCCGCCTTGCGGCACTTGATATCAAAGAATTTCTCTGCGCCAAGGTCTGCGCCAAAGCCTGCCTCTGTCACTACATAGTCAGCCAGCTTTAAGGCAGTCTGTGTCGCTCTTACACTGTTGCAGCCGTGTGCGATATTGGCAAAAGGTCCGCCGTGTACCAGCGCCGGTGTATGCTCCAAGGTCTGAATCAGGTTTGGCTTTAAGGCATCCCTGAGAAGAGCTGCCATGGAGCCAACAGCATGAAGATCCTCTGCTGTGACAGGCTTACCATCAAATGTATATGCAACAATGATGCGTCCCAGACGTTTTTTCAGGTCATTCATATCCTCTGCCAGACAAAGGATTGCCATAATCTCGGAGGCAACGGTAATGACAAAGTGATCCTCTCTCACCATACCGTCCATCTTGCTGCCAAGGCCAACTACCACATTACGAAGCACACGGTCGTTCATATCCATGCAGCGCTTCCATACGATCTGTCTCGGGTCAATGCCAAGCTCATTGCCCTGCTGGATATGGTTGTCCAAAAGAGCCGCCAGCAGATTGTTGGCAGAGGTGATAGCATGAAAATCACCGGTAAAATGCAGATTTAAGTCCTCCATAGGAACTACCTGAGCGTAACCGCCGCCGGCTGCTCCTCCCTTAATTCCAAAGCAAGGTCCCAAAGATGGCTCGCGAAGGGCAATCAACGCCTTTTTGCCCATCTTGCCAAGAGCCTGGCCAAGACCGACACTTGTGGTGGTCTTTCCCTCTCCGGCAGGTGTCGGATTGATGGCTGTCACCAGAATCAGCTTTCCGTCCGGATTGTTCTTTGTCCGCTGGATCAGTTCATCGGAGATTTTTGCCTTATACTTCCCGTAAAGCTCCAGATCATCCTCTGCAATACCGATGGATGCTGCTACATCCTTAACGGGAAGCATAGCAGCTTCCTGTGCGATTTCAATATCACTTTTCATCTTTTTATATCCTCCTTTGTTTTGTCCCCTTTGTTCGTTTACTCATTCTGACTGATATATGTATCGAATTCTTCCGGGTTCATGAGAACCTTGCGGGGCTTCGTGCCCTCCTCCGGTCCCACAACCCCGGCTTCCTCCAGCTGATCCATGATCCTTGCTGCACGGTTAAACCCCACCTTCAGGTAGCGCTGCAGCATCCCGATGGAAGCCTTTTCTTTATCTACTATGATTTTGCCTGCTTCCGCAAAATAGGAATCTCTGCCGTCATCCGCTCCATCATCCTCCGTGATGGAAACCGTGGTTCCTCCGGAAGACTGCAGGCTCTCCATCTTCTGCTGAACCCTGTCACTGTAGCTGGCCTGCCCATTGTGCTCCTTAATAAAAGTAACAACATCCGACACTTCCTTGTCGGAGACGAAAGCACCCTGCACACGGATAGGCTTTGGAATTCCCTGGGGGTTAAACAGCATATCTCCTTTTCCCAGAAGCTTCTCCGCACCGTTCATATCCAGAATTGTACGGGAATCCACACCGGAAGTCACTGCGAAGGCGATACGGCTTGGCATATTGGCCTTGATGAGTCCGGTGATGACATTTACCGAAGGCCGCTGGGTGGCGATGACCAGATGGATGCCTGCCGCTCTGGCCAGCTGTGCCAGCCGGCAGATGGCTTCCTCCACATCGTTGGAGGCTACCATCATCAGGTCTGCCAGCTCGTCTACGATAATCACGATCTGAGGCATTTTCTCCGGTCTCTCCTGCCCTTCCGGAACCTGAATGGTATCTACCCTGGCATTGTATCCCACCAGATCCCGGACACCGGTCTCTGCAAATTTTTCGTACCGCTCCGTCATCTCCGCCACCGCCCAGTGCAGCGCACCGGAGGCTTTCTTGGGATCGGTGACCACCGGGATCATAAGGTGTGGAATGCCATTGTAGACACTCAGCTCCACCACCTTTGGATCGATCATCAAAAGCTTGACCTCGTCAGGTTTCGCCTTGTAGAGGATACTCATGATGATGGTATTGATACAGACAGATTTACCGGAGCCGGTGGCACCGGCGATCAACAGGTGCGGCATCTTGGCGATATCTGTCACCTTGGTTTTGCCGGCGATATCACGACCTACGGCAAAGCTGATCTTCGACTTGGAGTTCTGGAATTCCTGTGACTCCACCAGATCCCGGAAAGCAACCATGACATTCTCCTTATTGGGCACCTCGATACCTATGGCCGCCTTCCCGGGGATTGGTGCCTCGATACGGATATCTGCCGCTGCAAGGTTTAATTTGATATCGTCAGCAAGGCCAACAATTTTGCTGACCTTCACCCCCATCTCCGGCTGGATCTCATAGCGGGTCACGGCGGGACCGCAGCTGATGTTGGTCACCGTGACATTGACCCCGAAGGTCGCCAGCGTCTGCTGAAGCTTATTTGCCGTCTCCCGAAGCTGCTGCTCGGTATTGCCAGCCTTGGGGCCGCTGCCACTCTTCAGCAGCCTGGCAGGTGGAAATACGTAATTCTTCGGAACCGGTTTCGCCTGTTCCATCTCCTGGGTCACGGAGCTGACTTCCTTTTGAATTTCCGACTCCGATGCCCGGGATTTACGTTTCGCAGGTTCTGCTGCCGTTGTCTGGGGCGTAAGCTCTGTCATATCGTCACTGCTGGCGGCTGCCCCGGAAATTCCCTCCTCCCGGATAAAATCCCCTGCAATGGAAGGGTTCTGTGGAACCGGCATCACTGCCGCTTTCGCGGGATCCGGTCTGCCCTCTGCCTTTACAGCCGGCTTCGCTTCTGCCACAGCGCCTTCAATATGGATTTCTCCCATTTCGTCAGAGCCCGGGGTCCCCGGCTTTGTTTTTTCAATTTTGGTATCCGTGGAAACGCCCCGCACCTTGTGATCCATGCGGCGGCTGGTTTTCTCCTTCGCCTTGTATTCCCGGTATTCCCGGTATTTTTCACTGTTTTCCCGGGCGGATTCGTAGACCTTCTGTCCGCCTTTCTTTACGCCCTTCATAAGAGACCGCTCGGTGATCAGTACCAGAAAGACGATCAAAAACAGGATATCTATGATATATGCGCCCATCAGGCCAAAGGCCGGCACTAATCCATAGGCAATGAGACCACCGATGAGTCCGCCGCCGGAATGCTCCCCGGCACAGTAACTGTACGCTTCCAGAGGTTTTCTGACATTACTTGCGTCTGTTGCCAGCGAAAGGAACAGACAGAAGAAAATCACGAAGCCGGTAGATGCAGCCAGCTTCAGATAGGCCTGCCGGTTTCCGGCATTGGACACTGCAAAAAAGCTGGCCACCAGCAGCAGAATCGGAAAAACATAAGCGGTAAGTCCGAAGATTCCGAAAAGGAAATTGCTGACCGCCCGTCCTACAGATCCACCAAAGCCCAGATTGCTTATAAACAGGAGCAGAGCGGCCGCAACAATGATCCACAGGATGATTTCCACCCGGAAAGCATGGGCCTTTTCCATGCGCGCCATGCGTTCTTTCTTTGTCATTTTTCGATTGGTATTAGATTTATGATTACTAGATTTACGGTTTCCCGCAGCCATGATTACACTCCCTCATTCGATTTTTGCCCTTTTACCATCTTAGCATACTTTAAGGGGAATGTCATCAAGTTCTTTTTTTACCAATGAGTTCATAGAGCTTTTCAAAGGCATCGGAAATCCCGCCGACAGCATCGATCACACCCTCTTCCACCGCCTGCTGCCCCACAAGAATGGTTCCCAGATCCTTCGTCAGCATCTGGGTATTCATCATCATTTCCTCCACCCTCTCTCTGGTCACCCTGCTGTGTTCTGCAATAAAGCCGGCGATCCGGTCCTGCATCTGCTTGAAATAATCGTAGGTCTGCCTGGCACCGATGACGGTTCCGCTCATCCTGACCGGATGGATCACCATGGTTCCTGTGGGCACAATAAAAGAATAATCTGTAGAAACCGCCAGCGGAACCCCGATGGAATGGCTTCCCCCCAGCACCAGGGATACTGTGGGCTTGCTCAAAGACGCCACCATTTCCGCAATGGCAAGCCCGCTCTCCACGTCCCCACCCACAGTATTCAAAAGCAGAAGAACCCCATCCACCTCCCCGTCATCCTCTATGGCGGCAAGCTTCGGCAGTACATGTTCATATTTCGTGGTCTTGGCTGTTGCCGGAAGGCACTCATGTCCCTCAATCTCCCCGATTACCGACAGCAGGTAAATCGCTGTATTGCTGCTTTTCTCATGTAACACCACCTCCCCGAATTCCTGGATCTGTTCGTTTTTTTCCTTGCTCACTACATCTGACATCTGTCTCCCCGCCTTCTCAAACAAAAAATAAAAAGAACGGATACCCTCGTATCCGTTCTTAGTATAGCTTGTTGATTAACTTTTATTCTCCGAGAAGGTAATTGTAAAGTCCTTCGTAGCGGAACTTAGATGCGTTCCAGGAGAAATCATTGGCCATGCCGCGATCCACCATCTGATTCCACTGGCGTCTGCGGTCATAGTAAATATGTTTGCTATAGTTGATTACATGAAGCATTTCTTCTCCATTGTAATTGGTGAAGGAGAAACCATCACCGGTATTGTCATATTCGTTATAAGCTTGTACTGTATCCTTCAGTCCTCCGGTTTCACGAACAATCGGAACCGTACCATAGCGGAAGGAAATAAGCTGTGTCAGTCCACATGGCTCAAACCGGGATGGCATCAGGAATGCATCAGCTGCTGCGTAAAGCTTATGGGCGAGATCATCCGAATAGCAGATGTTGGCAGATACGCGGTCAGGATATTTCCATGCGTAATGACGGAACATATTCTCATAGCGTGGTTCACCGGTACCGATGACTACCAGCTGTGTATGCTCATCTACCAGACGATCCATGACGTAGCTGATCAGGTCTAATCCCTTCTGATCCGTCAGACGGGAAATCAGTCCAATCATGTACTTTCTCTTATCCACAGTCAGCCCCAGCTGCTCCTGTAAGCGCTCCTTGTTGACTGACTTCTTCTTGCGGAAGCTCTCCGCGTCATAATGCATGTAAATCTTCGGATCCGTCTGCGGATTATAAACATCATAGTCAATACCATTGACAATTCCCTGCATGTCAAAGTGGCGGGCAGAAAGCAGCCCGTTGAGTCCTTCCCCATACAGTTCTGTCTGGATTTCCTGGGCGTAGGTGTCACTGACTGTTGTAATGTAATCGGCATAAACCAGACCACCCTTAAGCATATTGGCATCCTTCTTGAACTCCAGCTTATCAGGGGTAAACAGATCTTTGGAAAAACCGGTCAGTCCCTGCATGGTCTTCATATCCCAGATACCCTGGAACTTCAGATTGTGGATGGTCATAATGGCCTTGATGCCCCAGAAGAAGGAATCTGCCTGAAATTCGTTCTTAAGGAATACCGGGATCAGACCTGCCTGCCAGTCATGGCAGTGAATGATATCCGGACGGAAACCAATTAGCGGCAGCATGGAAAGAACTGCCTTGTCAAAGAAGGTAAACTTCTCAATGTCATAGCGGATATCCCCATAAGGAACCACGCAGTTAAAATATTCCTGATTATCAATGAAATAGTAGGTAACCCCATCCTGCTTGTACTGGAGGACACCCACATATTTCGACTTGATATAATTGCCGGAACCCATATAGAAATGGGTCACATACTCGAACTGATTGCGGAAATGCTCCGGAATACAGCTGTAATTGGGTATCACCACACGTACATCCCAGTAATTGTGGTCAAAAGCCTTCGGCAATGCCCCACATACGTCTGCAAGTCCTCCTGTCTTGATAAAAGGAACACATTCTGATGCTGCAAATAAGATTCTCTTCATATTCTCCTCCTCATTGGATTGTAGATGATCTTTTATGCCTCTTCCCAGTTGTGATAGACTTCCTGTACATCATCATCGTCATCCAGGAAATCAAGAATTCTGCCAATATTCGTGATATCTGCCTCATCGGTCAGTGTCACGTAAGTCTGAGGGATCATGGTAACCTCTGCGGAAGCCATCGGAATCTTCTGCTCCTCGAGAGCCTTATGTACCTGATCAAAATCCTCCGGTGCAGTTGTGATCTCATAGCTGTCTTCCTCATCGGAAAAATCCTCTGCTCCCGCATCCAGTGCGATCATCATCAGATCGTCAGCCTCCAGATCACACTCCTCCTTGTCGATAATGATCTGTCCCTTCTCATCAAACATATAGGAAACGCAGCCCTGGGTACCGATGCTTCCCTGTCCCTTGGTAAACGCATTGCGGACATTGGCAGCGGTACGGTTCTTGTTGTCTGTAAGGCATTTGACGATAATGGCTGTACCGCTGGGACCGTATCCCTCGTAGGTCGCAGTCTCATAATTGACATTATTTCCATCTCCGGCTGCCTTCTTGATCCCGCGGTCGATGGTGTCATTTGGCATATTGTTGGCCTTCGCCTTGGCGATAACCTGAGCCAGCTTAAAGTTGTTGGCCGGATCCGGACCGCCCTCCTTTACCGCTACCGCAATTTCCCTGCCGATCATGGTAAAGATCTTACCCTTGGCAGCATCGTTCTTCTCCTTCTTATGCTTGATATTCGCAAACTTGGAATGTCCTGACATAATCAAATCCTCTTTTCTACTCTGATTGTATGTTATTCTTATTTTACCATTTTTTATTTCTTCATGCAAGCATCCTTCGGAAAGCTTTCTTCAACATCCTTCGATTTTCGCACAAGAACCTCCCGGATGGTTTTGTCCTCCACCCGCTGAACCAGAAAATCGTAGCCATAGGCATGAAGTTCAGCCGTCTCGCCGTCCGTCGGAATCTTATCCATCAGAGAGATCAGAAAACCGTTCAGGGTCTCAAAGGAATCCTCCTCCACCGGCATATCCAGCACATCTAACACCTCCGACAAACTTGCCAGACCATTCATGATAAAGCTTCCGTCCGGATTACTGCGGATCAGATCTTCCTCTTCATCGTGCTCGTCCTCAATGTCTCCGACGATTTCCTCTAATATATCCTCCATGGCCACGATTCCTGCGGTCTGTCCATATTCGTCCACAACGACAACAATATGGCTTTTTTTCGCCTGCATCATCTTAAAAAGGGAGTGAATATTTAAGGTCTCCGGAACAAAATCCACCTCCCGGATCAATCCCGGAATATCCTTGATGGGTGTACGAAACACCTCGTTTCTCTGTACAAAAGCAAAAGCGTCCATAATATGTAGGACACCGACTACGTGATCGATGTCGTCCAGATAAACCGGATAACGGGACTTGCTGTTGTCAATAATAAAGGAAACCGCATCATTGTAGGAAAGCTCTCCGTCGATGGCGATCAGATTTTTCCTGTGGGTCATGATGTCTTTGGCTTCTTTGTCCCCAAACTCGAAAATGTTGTTGATCATCTCCGCTTCGGATTCCCGTAACACGCCCTGTTCATGTCCTTCATTGACCATGGAAACAATCTCTTCCTCAGTGATATCCTCGTCATGGGAGGATGATTTTAAAAAATTAATGATCTTCTTAAATATATTTGCCCTGCCGGGACTGGCACTGTCGTCCATTTAGTTCTCCTTTTCTATGTAGTGACGGGTGGCTTTCGAAGACAAATGTACCGCCACCCAACGAAGCAATCGCGAAAATCATACCATGTAAGCTGAATTACGTCAAGCTATGTATACAGCTCCAGACTGATTTCCAGTGCCTTGTCGATTTTCAGCAGAATCTGATTATCCAGATGGCAGACCTTATCCTTCAGCCGCTTCTTGTCAATGGTCCGCAGTTGTTCCAGAAGAACAACGGAATCCTTGGCAAGATCATATTTGTCGCTGCTGATCTCCACATGAGTAGGCAGTTTTGCCTTATGCATCTGGGATGTGATGGCCGCACAGATCACCGTAGGGCTGTGACGATTTCCCACATTGTTCTGCACAATCAGCACCGGCCGGATGCCTCCCTGTTCGGATCCAACCACCGGTCTTAAATCTGCGTAATAGACGTCTCCTCTTTGAACTACCATAATTATCACTCCATTAAATTGATATACCTGCAGTATTTCCCAATTTATCTAGAGTGATTCATTTTTTATTCTGAAACTTTTTAACGGTACACCCGCGGCACCCTTGGTGTGATGAGACAGGCAAATTCATAATTAAAGCGCCCGGATAAAGCACCCAGTTCTTCCATAGTTATCTGCGCTCCGCCGTCTTTTCCGAGAAGTGTGACTTCATCGCCCTCCTTCGCCTCCGGGATATCCGTGACGTCCACCATAAACTGATCCATGCAGACCCGTCCGCAGACAGGAGCCTTTTTGCCGTGGATCAGCACATAGCCTTTGCCGGAAAGTCCCCGGCAGTAACCGTCCGCATAGCCCACCGGAATCGTTGCAATCCGCCTTTGGGACGGAGTCACATAGGTGCCGCCATAGCTGATCTTACGTCCCGGCTCTAAGGTCTTCAGATAGGAAATATGACTATGTAAAGACATTACGGGCCTAAGGTCGATGATGTCAGTGGATACCTCATCAGAGGGCCACAGTCCGTAAAGGGTGATTCCCGCACGAACCATATCCATGTTAGCTTCCCCGATTTCCACGATCCCCGCACTGTTGGAACAGTGGTGAATGGGAATTTTCACACCGCGGGCTTCTGTCATGGCAATCATTTCCCGGAAAAGGGCTAACTGGTTCAAAGCCGGGGTTTTGTCGAGTTCGTCCGCCTGGGCAAAGTGGGTAAAGATACCTTCTATACATATATTCGGAAGCTTACTGATCTGTGCGATTAAATCTGCATTTTCTTCTGTCACCTGAAAACCAATCCGGCTCATGCCGGTGTCTATTTTGATATGGATGTGACAGGTTTTCTTCTGCTTTACCGCAATGTCAGATAACGCATGCGCTGCGGCAAATTCACACACGGCGGGACGGATGTCGTAAGCCACGATATCCTCATACTGATCCGCAAAGCTGATACCGAGAATCAGCACCGGCTTTTTCCTTCCTGCCTCCAATAAAGCCAGAGCCTCATCCACGGTGGCAACGGCATAGCCCCACAGATAGGGCAGATCTTCGATAGCCCCTGAGACTTCAAGGGCACCATGACCGTAGGCGTCCGCCTTGATGACTGCCGCCATCTTTGTTCCCGGCTTTAAGTTTTGATACATTGACTCCATATTATAGCGCAGGGCATCCAGATCAATGCCTGCGTATACACGATATTTTTCCATTTTACACACCTGCTTTTATTACGATTTTTCTTCAGCTTCCCGCATCACGGACATCAGACCTTCAATCAGATCCTCAGCCGTCATGGAGGCTCTGCCGCACTTCTTCGCAGCGGCATCTCCTGCAAGTCCATGGACATACACTCCAAGGGCGGCATTTTCCGGTTTCATTCCCTGGGCCAGAAGTGAACCAAGGATGCCGGAAAGCACATCTCCGCTGCCGGCAGCCGCCATACCGTCGTTGCCCGAAAAGTTCAGATACGTCAGACCGTAAGGCACTGCCGTCACCGTGCGAAAATCCTTCAGCACACAGATCACATCATAGGTCCGGGCAAATTCCACGGCACTGGAAATGAGCCTTGCCTGAAGCAGGGAAACCAGATTTCCCGTCAGCCTTGACATTTCTCCCAGATGGGGTGTCAGGATCATGGAGGTATGGGGTCTGAGCAGTATTTCCGGCTCCTTCGCGATGATATTTAAGGCATCAGCATCCACCACAAAAGGCACGGCACAGTTTTTCAGCACAAGCTGCACCAGCCGCTGTGCAATCCGTCCGGTTCCGATCCCCGGCCCGATCACCACCGCATCTGCCCACTTCAGTTCATCAATAATCTGCTGATCCTCAAGCTTTGTGGTATACGTAGAAAGAATCGCCTCCGGCACCGCCGTCTGCAGCACCAGCCGGTTCTCCTCGGCAGTCATCACCTTCACCAGTCCACAGCCACTGCGGTAAGCCGCCTTGGCACAAAGACAGGCAGCTCCTGCCATATTGACGCTTCCCGCAATCACCAGAAGCTTGCCGTAGGTTCCCTTGTTGGAATGTGCTTTCCGTTTCGGAAGAAGCGCCAGATCCTCCCGGGTCAGTGCCGCCGTCCTTGGTTTTCTGTCCAGCCAGCTTGCCATGGTAATCCCTATGGGAACCACATGAACATGGCCGCTGTAGTCACTGCCCGGCCACAGGTACTGCCCTGTCTTACCGAAGGAAAAGGTAATGGTATCCTCCGCACAAAAGGCTGTTCCCAACACCGATCCGTCCTCGGCATGTACACCGGATGCGATATCCACCGCCACATGCCAGCCGTCCATCTCATTCAGTTGTTCGATAAGACCGGCCGGTTTACCGGTAATACTGCGGCTTAAGCCCGTGCCAAAAAGGGCATCCACGATCACACCATAGTTCTGCGCTTCCCCGCCGGATAACTCTGAAATCATGGGTATTTTATAGGCACCGCATATCTTTTTCTGCCGGTCATAGCTTGGCGTTGTCTTGTGGCCATCCGCTTCCCCGGCCAGAAGCAGACAGACCCGGATGCCCCGTTCATGCAAAAGTCTTCCGATGGCAAGTCCGTCGCCTCCATTGTTGCCGCTTCCACAGACGATCAGAACATTTTCTATTTTTCTTTCCATGAGAAAAAGCTTCTGAACAAAAGCCATCGCTGCCTGCTCCATCAGTACCAGTTCCGGCACCTGGAACGTCTGTGATGTATTCTGGTCGAGAAGCTTCATTTCTTTTCCTGATACAAGGTACTTCAACGAAAATTCCCTCCTGTAAAAATGCATTAGGTTACAGTTCACAGGTATGTGAACAGTAACTGCATTAGGTCTGCTCATACCGGATGTCGAAAAGGTCAAGTACATCCGGTCCCAGGATATCGTGAAGATAAGCATAAATTTCCCGGTTATTGATATCCCGGTTCTGCTTGCGGATGATGTTCTTCTTCAGATCAATACGCACCTGATTGATCCACTCCTCGATTTCCTTCGATTCCTCCTGATTGACCCGAAGCTTATCGTAAAAATAGTCAAGACTTCGCATCAAAAGTTCGTTGTTGACATCGCAGATCTGCCTGGGCAGCTCCAGAAGTTCATCCTCCGCATCGGAGATCTTCTGGTTGACTTCCTCGATGAGGCGTTTGTCCTCATCCAGCTTTTTCTCCCTGGCAGCATTCAGATGGGTCTCTGTGGTGCCCTCCATATTCTGGACAATACTGTCCATCAATTTGTTTTTGAGAACTTTGTACCCTTTGAGATCCGTATTCAGTTTTCCCTGTCTGGCGAGAAGTGCATTGAGCGTTCCCTCCGCCTCCTTGATCTCCTCCGTTTTGCCATGAACTGCAAAAAGCCGGTGCCATTTCTGATCCAGCACCAGAATGGGAACCTGTTTCCCTGCGATGGCAGCACGGAATTCCTCGTCATTTTTCATATATTTTTTCCCTACTGATTTTTCACGATGTTGTACGACAGCTGCATCAGACTGTCTGACAGATGTACGTTTTCCACCACTACCTGACTATCCCGAAGATCCAGGTCAACATGGGCAAAATTCCAGATGGCGTGAATGCCCAGATCCACCAGAAGTCTCGCCATCTCCTCTGCCTTTTCCTTCGGCAGGGTCAGAGCCGCGATATCCACCTTTTCTCTGGCACAGTAGTCCTCCAGTTCATCCATCATATAGATTGGAATTCCTCGGACATCCCTACCCTTCAGCTTTGGATTGACATCAAACAAAGCCGTCATGATAAATCCGAATTTTTCAAATTTCACATAGTTTGTGATGGCCTGACCAAGATTGCCGGCTCCGATCACAATGATGTTATGGGTTTTGTCCAAACCCAGAATTTTCCCAATTTCATCATATAGAAACTGCACATTATACCCATACCCCTGCTGTCCAAAACCACCAAAATTATTGAGATCCTGGCGGATCTGGGATGCCGTAACCTTCATCCGGTTGCTGAGATCGCTGGAGGAAATCCGTTCAACCCCCTCCTCCAATAATTCTCCCAGATAACGGTAATACCTCGGCATACGCCGGATGACAGCTTGTGATATCTCTTTCTCCACAATCTAATCCTCCCGTTCCGGGCAAAAAAACCCTAAGCTAATTATAGGATTTTCCACTACAACTGTCAATGTGTGAAAATTTTAACAGACCTGTAATTGCTTAGGGTTTTACAACTTTTATTCAGTTTTAGGCAAGGGAAGCCTCTAACTCCTCACGGATAGCTTTGATGAAGCCTTCGCTGTTTAAAACCGTCGGGTTCTGGATAGAAGTGATCAGTGCCAGATCCTTGGTCATTTTTCCGGATTCGATGGTCTTTAAGCAGGCAGCCTCCAGCTTATCTGCGAAATCGGAAAGCTGTGGGTTATTGTCAAGTTCTCCGCGCTTTCTCAAAGCTCCGGTCCAGGCAAAGATCGTTGCCACGGAGTTGGTGGAGGTCTCCTCTCCCTTCAGGTGCTTGTAATAATGTCTCTGCACGGTTCCGTGGGCAGCCTCATACTCGTAGTAGCCCTGTGGGGAAACCAGTACGGAAGTCATCATGGCAAGAGAACCGAAGGCAGAACTGATCATATCACTCATGACATCGCCGTCGTAGTTCTTGCAGGCCCAGATAAATCCGCCCTTAGACTTCATAACACGGGCAACCGCATCATCGATCAGGGTGTAGAAATACTCGATTCCTGCGGCGTCAAAGGCTTCCTTGTAATCCTTATCGAAGATCTCCTGGAAAATATCCTTAAAGGTGTGGTCATATTTCTTGGAAATGGTATCCTTGGTGGCAAACCACAGATCCTGCTTGGTATCCAGTGCATACTTAAAACAGCTGTGGGCAAAGCTTTCGATGGACTCATCCAGATTGTGCTGTCCCTGGATCACACCTGCACCCGTAAAGTTGTGGATCAGCTCTCTGGTCTCGGTTCCATCCTCTGCGGTGTAAACCAGCTCTGCTTTTCCTGCTCCCGGAATCTTCATCTCACTGGCCTTGTAGACATCGCCGTAAGCGTGTCTTGCAATGGTAATTGGCTTCTCCCAGGACTTTACATTTGGCTCAATGCCCTTTACCACGATAGGGGCACGGAATACGGTACCATCTAACATGGCACGGATGGTTCCGTTGGGGCTCTTCCACATTTCCTTTAAGTCGTACTCTGTCATGCGGGCTGCGTTAGGGGTGATGGTTGCACATTTTACTGCAACACCGTATTTTTTCGTAGCGTTGGCAGAATCAATCGTTACCTGGTCATTGGTGCGGTTTCTCTCCTCCAGACCAAGATCATAATATTCCGTTTTCAGATCAATAAAAGGAATAAGCAGCTCATCCTTGATCATCTGCCAGAGAATTCTGGTCATCTCGTCTCCATCCATCTCTACCAAAGGGATTGTCATCTTAATCTTGTCCATGGTTGTCTCTCCTTTTCTTATGGTTTTATTAAATTTTCCCAGCCGATCTTGTCCATATTGGAGATCGTGCTGCGAATGTGTAGCTTTGCTGCCACCTCGGCAGCTTCCGGATTTCGCGCCTTCAGTGCCTCGGCTATTTTTTTATGTTCCTCATTGGAGGCCTTCACACGTTCCTTCTGTCCCAGCGTAATCTTACGGATTCTCTGCAGATAATGATGGTAATCCCTGAGGGCTCTGGTCAGTTCTCTGCTGCCACAGGCCTCGTAAACTAGTTCATGGAACCGGTTGTCCAATATCAGAATCTGATCCCAATTCTCCTTGGAAAAATGAAAATCCGCAAGGAAAATGGTCTCATCAAGCTTTTCTAACTGATTCTCTGTAATATTTTCTGCCGCCCACCGGGCACACAGTCCCTCTAAGAGGGTACGCATCTCGTAGATATCCTTGATATCCTTCAGCGTCACACCCACCACAAAGGCGCCTTTATTCGGAATGATATTAACCAGTCCCTCCAGCTCCAGCTGGCGAAGAGCCTCCCGGACCGGGGTCCTGCTGACACCCATTTCCTTACCAATATCGGCCTCCTTCAGTTCCTCCTTCGCCTGATACTTTCCGTTCAGGATATCCTCCCGGAGTGTGTGAAAAACCTTTGCACTTAATGAATAATGATCTTCCGCCATATCTTCACCTGAATTTTTGAATAATTTTATAACACAAGGTCTAATTCCTTACACACATCCGTGATCTTCACAACCAGTTCCTGATCCGTCATAACCGTCACACGACCCTCTTCATACTGTTCATCCACCCACTCCTTGATTCTATTTACCAGAGTAGAGTTTTTATCCACTTTCCGATCCTTGGGCAGATTGTAGTAATTATTGATCCAGTGTGCAATTCCTGCAAGACCGGAGGTGTTGGACACGGCAACTAGCGGCGGCCGGTTCAAAAACTTTCCGGTATCAAATATATTGTAAATTTCTTCGTTCTTGAGAAGACCATCCGCATGGATGCCTGCTCTCGTCACGTTGAAATTGCTTCCTACAAAAGGCGTCTGGCTGGGTTGCTTGTAGCCAAGCTCCTTCTCATAATACTCTGCCAGCTCTGTGATGACCGTCGTATCCATGCCATCCAGCGTACCCCGAAGCTGTGCATACTCAAACACCATGGCCTCCAGCGGCGTATTACCGGTTCTCTCACCGATACCGAAGAGGGAGCAGTTGACTCCGCTGGCACCGTAAAGCCATGCGGTGGTGGAGTTGTTCACTGCCTTATAGAAGTCGTTGTGACCATGCCACTCAATCTGGGAGGAAGGCACACCGGCATGAGTCGTCAGACCGTAGATAATTCCGGGAACGCTTCTTGGAATCACAGCACCGGGGAAATTTACACCAAATCCCATGGTGTCACAGGCCCTGACCTTAATCGGAATCTTGTACTCCTCCTGCAGTTTCATCAGTTCCACACAGAAGGGAATAACAAAACCGTAGATATCCGAGCGGGTAATGTCCTCCAGATGACAGCGAGGGCTGATTCCGGTCTCCAGACAATCTCTGATGACACTTAAATACAGATTCATAACCTCCCGTCTGCTCTTCTTCATCTTGTAAAAAATATGATAGTCGGAACAGCTGACCAGAATCCCTGTCTCCCGTAAACCAATATCTTTTACCAGCTGAAAATCCTTCTTGCTGGCACGGATCCAAGCGGTAACCTCCGGAAATTCATAGCCTCTCTCCAGACATTTGTAGACGGCATCCCGATCCTTCTTGCTGTATAAGAAAAATTCGCTCTGACGAATCTTACCCTTGGGTCCGCCAAGTCTGTGAAGATAATCATAGATCGTTACGATCTGCTCCGTAGTGTATGGTGCCCTGGACTGCTGTCCGTCCCGGAAGGTGGTATCGGTAATCCAGATATCATCCGGCATATTGTGCGGCACAATACGGTCATTGAAGGCAATCTTTGGAATCTCCACGTAGGGAAAAAGATTCCGGAATGTGTTCGGCTCCTCCACATCCACCAGCTGGTAAAAATGCTCCTCCAGCTGCAGAAGATTGGACTTCTCATTCATAATAACATCTCTCATTGCATTTAACCCCTTTATGCGTGAATAATTGTATACAATTATTCTTCTTGTGCTTATTTTAGCCTTCTCCCGGACAAAAGTCAACAAAAAAAATATTTTCTTAATTTTGGAACCTATTATTATTCACGCCATAAGATATACTGTAAAACATTTATGGAGGTCACTTATGAGTGATTTAGCTGCTACAAACTGTGGATGTTCCCATGATGAGGGTTGCTGCAATTCCATTATCTGGATTATCCTGCTTCTGTGCTGCTGCGGACACGGCAGTAGAGGATTATTCGGCGGAGGCGACTGCGATAACAACAATTGCTGCTGGATCATCATCCTGCTTCTTCTCTGCGGCGGAAACTTTGGTGGAGGATGCGGCATCTGCTAATTTCCTTTTATCCGAAAAAGGGGAGCCTTCCATGGCTCCCTTTTCCTTAATCAGAATTCTTATTTTTCGTATCCGCTGCCCTTCTTTGCATCTCCTGACGCTCCATGGCCTCCTTGATCCTGCACTCGGGATTTATTCTTTTTTTCCTCAGACATTCCTCATCCACCTCGTACACACTGTTTCCATCAATGATCAGCTGTCCCATTTTCCCCTCCTCACTTTATGACCCTTATATATCATATGCATGTGGACAAACCTTCTCTCATAGAATAAAGAAAAAAGCCAAAGATTGGAATCAGTCAGATGGAAGATAATAAACAGGTCACTTATGATGACATGGTACAGACAAGAAATATAAAAATGCTCAAATCCATTATCCCTTTTCTGGATTTCCGTTCCCAGAAGCCTGCAGCCTTACTGATCCAGTATCTGGAATTCCAAAATGCAAATAATGCTTTTTCCAGGCCGGATAACAGTATGGCCGCCTGCTCCATTCCCGAGGGAAGTGACAGACGAAACGCCATGCTCAGTGCCATCAGACAGTACTGCACCCCCAAGGAGCAGGAAGCCATAGACACCGTGCTGAACTTTTTTATCGTGATGGAGAATTATGATATGTTCAATCCAAAATAGGAGGTAACATGGACCCGTCGATTTTCAATAATCCCGCCTTTTCCAATATGAGCCCGGAAAAAATGCAGTTTCTTCTATCCTTCGCCCAGAAGGAAAAGCCTGTCAACATGAAAGATGTCATGCCCTTTCTGCTGACCAATATGCGGCAGGCCAAAGAACAAAATCTCGATTTCACCAAACCGGAAATCGAGATTTTGTGTGAGCTGTTATCCAAGGATCTGCCGCTTGCCGAAAAGCAGCGGGTGCAGATGCTCATGAAGCTTATGAAAACTGATCCAAAGAAATCATAAGTATCTTATCTATGGGGGAAAGGCTTGTGCCTTTCCCGTCTGTACCTTCCAGATATTTCTCTCCCGCAGACTCAAACAGAATATACAAGGTATTATCATGCACCTCCAGTTCCTCCGAACAAGGGGGAAGCTCCACGGTATATGCGGGGTATTTAGGATGGGCACTCATCTCTGCCACAGAATTATACTGGTAAAGGTACGAGGACTTATCCCTGCCGTAAGAGGTACTTAAATAAACCTTCCCCTCCTCATCAAAGGCTACCCCCTGAACCTTGGAAGGAATCTGAAAACTGCTTAGGGCCTCCAGCTTATTCTCCACACTCTTATAATTATAGGCAGTCATTTGTGATTCCACCCAAAGGGAGTGGGTGGCGATCCAGAGCCTGCCGCCGGAATAGGTAATGCAGCTGGGGGTGTTTTTCACCTTGTAGCAGTCCACCACTTCTCTGGCATCCACCACTTCTCCCCGGTTACGATAAGCCATAGTCGTGATAAAATCATAGGAGATGCGCTCGATTTCCTTCTCATGGGAATTACACAGCCACACATTGTCCCCGTCAAAGGTAATGCCCCCCAGATGGCTGTTTTCATCCATCCCCAGGGTGATCAGATATTCCCCACTTTCCCGGTCAAAGACCATCAGTTCTCCCATGCAGTCGTCCTCCACGGAATAGGAAGTGATCATCACAAACTCATCCGTGAGACACACACCCTGGGGACATTGGGATTCACTGAAAATATACTGGTTTAAAAAATCATCTGCCCTGGTGTCCGGCATTCCGGGAATATTGATTTTGTCGAGAAACCCATAATCCAGATCCTTCAGAAGCTGTTTCCGATTATCCCCTGTCCTGCTTTCCAAACGATATTTATAGTTCTCCACATTATACCGGTTATCGATCTTCGGCGTCCACCTGGCGTACAGCACATAATGATCCAGTTGGTCCGCCGGCAGGATACTGACCTGCTGGTGAAATCCCCGGTCCAGGTACCAGCCTACGAACCGGTATCCTTTCCGGTATGGGGTATTTAGCCGGATTGCCCCGGAAAAGGCCTGATATTCGCTGCTGTTGTAGGGGCTCTGTACTCCTCCGTTCAGAAAATAGCAGACAGATATTTTTCCACCGGAAGCTGCCACCGCCGGTTCCATAAAAGAAGAATCCGAAGGGGCAGACACTGCCCCCTGGGATTCTTCCGTTCCTGTCATTAGAAGCAACAGGAAAATGAAAAATATCGTCAAACTATTCTTCCACTTCAACAAGCTTTGATGCCCTCTCTTCAATCTCTTTTGCTGCCACATCCTCCGGTGCCTGTTCGTATCGCGCGAACTCGTAGGAGAAGGTTCCGTTTCCACTGGTCATGGAGCGGAGCTTTGTATTGTATCCATATAATTCCAGATATGGGATATCTGCCGTAATCTCCTGATAACCGCTGTCCGCATTCATATTCATCACGCGGGCTCTGCGCTTATTCAGATCTCCCATGACATCACCGGTGTACTCATCCGGCACAACCACCTTAAGGGTGGCAATGGGCTCAAGAAGTACCGGCTTTGCCTCTAAAAATCCCTTCTTAAAGGCCTGGGCTGCGGCTACCTTAAAGGCCATTTCCGAAGAATCTACCGGATGGTAAGAGCCATCGTAGAGAACTGCCTTCACGCCGATTACCGGATATGCTGCAAGAGGTCCCTTCTTTACCGCTTCTGCAATTCCTTTCTCCACTGCCGGGAAGAAGTTCTTGGGAACCGCACCGCCTACCACGCACTGATCAAAAATATAGGCGCTGTCTGCATCGCCGGATGGCTCAAAACGCATCTTTACATGGCCATACTGACCGTGTCCGCCGGACTGCTTCTTGTACTTGTATTCCACATCTGATTTGCCCCGGATGGTCTCACGGAAAGCAACCTTCGGACGCATCAGTGTAATGTCCACCTTATAGCGTTCCTTCAGCATACTTGCCACAATTTCCAGATGCTGGTCTCCCATGCCGTAAAGCAGTGTCTGGCGGTTCTCACTGTCATTGACATTCTTTAATGTGAGATCCTCCATCAAAAGCTTCTGCAGTGCCTGGGAAATTTTATCCTCATCCCCCTTATTCACTGCCTTATAGCGCATGGAAACATAGGGTTTGGAAATGTTGGCACGTATGTAGGCCACAGGATTATTTCTTGTGGACAGAGAATCTGTGGTCAGGGAATTTACCAGCTTCGCCAAAGCACCGATATCACCTGCATGGAGTTCGCTGACCTCCTCCGTCTTATTGCCCCGCAGCACATAGAGTCTTCCGATTTTCTCATCGCAGTCCCTGTGGTAATTAAACAGCACATCATCGGTTTTCAGCACTCCGGAATTCACCTTTATCAGGGAATATTTTCCGATATAAGGATCTGCAATCGTCTTGAAAATATACGCGCTCTTTGGCTTTGCAAAATCATAATCCGCCTGGAAAACCTCATTGGTGGTGGTATTAATTCCCACACACTCCCTCTTATCGGGGCTTGGGAAATACTTCACGATATCTGCCATCAAAGTATACATACCCCGAGCCATGATATTGGAGCCCATCAGCACCGGAACGATGGATCCGTCAATGACATTCACACGAAGTGCCTGCCGGATCTCATCCTCAGAGAATTCATCTCCGTTAAAGTAACGATCCATGAACTCCTCGCTGGTCTCCGCAACAGCCTCCAGCAGCGCATCCCGGCAGATACCAAGATTCTCTTTGGAATACTCCGGCACATCAAACTTATCTACCGTGCCTTTCTCATTCCAGCGCTTTGCCTTCTGCTGAACCACGTTGACATAGCCCACAAACTGTCCGTTCTCCCGGATTGGAAGATGGAAAGGCGCAATCTTCTTGCCGTACAGTGCCTGCAGATCCTCCACCACCTGCCGGTAGCTGACGCTGTCAATATCCATATCCGTCACAAAGAACATGCGGGGCAGCTTATATTTCTCGCAGATCTGCCATGCCCGCTTGGTTCCGGACTCGATCCCGGCCTTGCCGGACACCACGATGATTGCAGCATCCGCCGCCGACACCGCCTCCTCTGCTTCCCCAATGAAATCAAAATAACCCGGCGTATCCAGAATATTTACCTTTACATCCCCCCATGGAATCGGGATCACCGAGGTGTGGATGGAAAAATGTCTCTTTGTCTCCTCCTTGTCATAATCGCTGATGGTGTTGCCGTCTGCCACCGTCCCCATACGGTTGGTCAGTCCTGCCAGATACGCCATCGCCTCTGCCAGAGAAGTCTTGCCACATCCCCCGTGTCCCAAAAGGACCACATTCCGGATCTTGTCAGTCGTGTAAACCTTCATAGTAAAAACCCTCCTATATTCTGTTTTCTTATGCCGTGATCTGCCGAAGAAAACTTTCTCCGGCTCCCAATACGATATGGTTATATTGTACTAATCTTTGAGGATTTTTACAACCTTTTTATGCAATTTTATTTAAATATGATATCCCAGCGTGTTACAGTTCACAGGTATGTGAACTGTAGCATCCCAGCTAATCAATTGCTGATTTGCCCGGGGATGAACAGCATCACTTTTTCTCTATACGCCCACGGAATTTATTTCTTCCACATATGTACCACGGTTTATGGGCGGCTCAAGCAACTTTTTTGCCATACGCCCACAGAATTAGTCAATCTCACATAAATAACGCAGGTTTTGGGCGCCTCAAGAACCTTTTTTTCTATACGCCCATTATATTGAGGCTCAACTTCGAATCGGAAAAAAATATGGGCGCATAGAAAATTTTCGTTTTCCACCGCCCATTCCAGCCTTATTCATATAGATTTTCATGAATTCTGTGGGCGTATAGGATATATCTGTCTCAAAACGCCCAAATACAACTTGCCTTCTCCCTTTTCCAAGAATCCATGGGCGTATAGTAATTTATTTCTCCCAAACGCCCATCTTTGTCATCTCAATTCTGGGCCGCAATTTTCGCCGCCAGTTCCTCCAGATACGCCCAACGGTCCATCTTCTCCTCCAACTCTGTCTCCAGCTGCTGTTTCTCCTTCGTCAGTTCATTCAGCTTGACAAAATCTCTCGCGCTGGCTTCCATCTCCCCATCGATAGCCTCCATACGCTCCTCAATGGCAGTGATGTCATCTTCGATGGTTTCGTATTCCTTCTGCTCCTTATAGGTGAATTTCAGTTTTTTCTCATGGGTCCAGGTGGAGCGGGAGTCCATATAGGAACATCCATCCTGACTCGTACCCCTTTCTCTTTGACAACCGGCGTTTGTCCCACAATTTGTATCAATTTTGCTGCTTCCAGCTATCCCCAAAATTTCGCTTTCCTTATGACTGCTTCCCACCGTAAGCCGTCCTTCGTTTTCTTTAAATCGTTTCCCTGAGGTAAGCTGTCCTTCATTTTCCTTACATCGTGCCCCCGACGTAAGTCGCCCTTCGGATTCAGCTTTCACTTGATAATCCGTATATCCACCCTCGTACTGGCGGATCACCCCGCCCTCTTCAAAGGCAAAAATCCGATTCACAATACGATCCAGAAAATACCGGTCATGGGAAACCGTGATAACGATTCCATCATAGTTATCAAGATAATCCTCCAGAATCGCCAGCGTGGTAATGTCCAGATCATTGGTAGGCTCATCCAAAATCAACACATTCGGTGCTTCCATCAGCACCCGCAGCAGATTTAACCGCCGTTTCTCCCCGCCGGACAGCTTCCCGATCACACCATACTGCTCCTCCGGTGGAAAAAGGAACCGGTCCAGCATAGCCGAAGCAGACACCAGTCCATCCTTCGTGCGGACAAATTCTGCCGTATTCTTAATATAATCAATTACCCGAAGGTTCGGATCCATATAAGCGATACCTGCAGATGGATCCTGCTCAATCTCCTGGGTATAATAACCAATTTTAATAGTCTGTCCCACTGTAACGATTCCACCATCCGGAGAAACACGCCCATCAATGATTTTCATCAGTGTGGTCTTGCCACAGCCGTTTTTCCCCACAAAACCGATCCGGTCATTTTTCAGAAAGATATAAGAAAAATCATCAATCAAAACCCTGCTATCGTATTCTTTATGAATGTGATCCAGTTCCACGGTGGTACGCCCCATACGGGTAGAAACGGAACTCATCTGGAGTTTTTTCTGTTCCTGCGGGCCTTTGGTGTCACGAAGCTCCTCGTAACGCTGGATACGGGCCTTTTGCTTGGTGGTTCTGGCCTTGGCTCCGCGTCTGATCCACTCTAATTCCTTTTTCAAAAAGGACCGGCGCTTCTGCTCTCCCACAGCCTCGCTTTCCTCTCTGGCCTCCTTTGCCTCAAGGAAACCGGAATAATTGCTGTCGTAGCTGTAGATTTTACCTTTGTCCACTTCCACGATACGGTTGCAGACGCTATCCAGAAAATAACGGTCATGGGTTACCATCACCATCGCACCGCGATAGCTCTTCAGGTAGTTTTCCAGCCACTCTGCCATTTCCGCATCCAGATGATTCGTAGGCTCATCCAAAATCAAAACATCACAGGGCGCAAGCAGCACCGCAACCAAAGCCAGACGCTTCCTCTGTCCACCGGACAGATGCCCCGTCTCTTCGTCAAAATTATAGATGCCAAGCCTGGTCATCATGGACTTAGCGGAGCTCTCCAACTCCCACAGCTCATGTTCCTGCCTTCCACTCTCCTTGTGGGAACTTCCCACCTGAGCATAGGAAAGCACGCTTTCCAACACACTGGCTTTGGGATCAAACTCCGGCATCTGTGGAAGATAGCGGATCACCAGGTTATTTGCCCGAATCACCTCCCCGGTATCCGGCTCCTCCAGCCCCGCAATAATCTTCAGAAGGGTAGACTTCCCGGTGCCATTGATGCCAATTACACCAACCTTCTCATTCTCCTGCAAATAAAAGGAGGTGTCATAAAAAAGCTGCCTGCCGGTATAGGATTTTGTAATGTGATCTACGGTCAATAAATTCATGGTTTGCTCTCTTCTTTGTCTAATCCCTGTGGCAC
Organism: uncultured Lachnospiraceae bacterium; assembly: GCA_900316805.1. Taxonomy (GTDB): domain Bacteria; phylum Bacillota; class Clostridia; order Lachnospirales; family Lachnospiraceae; genus Roseburia. The sequence continues at coordinate 758 of ONEJ01000023.1, read as the reverse complement.
TACAAGATTGATACGATAATCGGGCACAAATTTTCTGAGCCTTACATCCAATCGTAATCACCGGAACCAGCCGGTCTCCTTTATGAAATCCTGAAAGAAATTCTGCATGGGATCAAATCTCTCCATCAAATAACACAACGTTACATAAATCGGCAAACCTTTCGTTATCGGATAAATACTCCTTTGCCACTGTATCCTTTGCTCCCATAAACTTCTCCTTATCCAGCAGGATAAAGCAATTACAAAGCACATGTGTAGCCGGCACATCCATCTATTTTTGCGTCATCCTGCTTCAATTGTAATTTTGGAATTTAAAAGCATGACTCCGCTCTTTCCAGATATGCAGCTATCTCTCCGATTCAGAAAAGATGTTCCCCAATGATGCATGGCTTGCGCCATATGTGAGTAAGATGATTCTGCTTTTCAATGATTGTATCATAACACCTTCCTTAATTCAAGAAATATTTCCTGTTTTCAGACATTGCGGATACCCTGTGACTTATTCATCCGAAGGTATGCTTTACGACCCTTTCTGGTTCCGTTAAGATCAATGCCTAAATACTTCAGCGTAACCTGATTCTTAGGCATCTCCATCCGTTGTATCCTGATTCGTGGACAACTCCTTATTGGTTGTTCTGCCGTCAGTAGTTTCTGTTACTGACGGATTTCTCACTCTGTTTCCATCCGCTGACGAGACCTCCCTTGGTACCACACGTTTCTTTCTCTCCATATATCTGCCACATTTACTATAGTTAATT
>ONEJ01000070.1 GCA_900316805.1 uncultured Lachnospiraceae bacterium | reverse complement strand
CGGAAGTGTCGGAACTGGCAGACGAGCAAGACTAAGGATCTTGTGATCATTGCGATCGTGTGGGTTCAAGTCCCATCTTCCGCATTTGAAAAAAGCCTTGAGTTTAAGAAGTCAAGGCTTTCTTTTTGTTTATTGATGGCTATAAGGAAGTTACGATTGACTGGGATACGCATTTGTCCCAATTCGATTTTCGGTAAAATATTTGTCAGGATTCTTCTTGGAAAGGTCTGTCTGATTCATTGATTTAGAGAAAAGCTATTGATACTACGATCAATAAATGTGGTGTCAATGGCTTTTTATCATTTGAAGTGAATAGCAGTTTTTTCAAAAATGGAAATTGATGGAGCCGAAGAACTGTTTTTTAGGATTTTTATAAGTCGGATATTGTTTCGTAATTAACAGCTTGGTATTATATAAACAGTCATAAAGAGAAGAAAAGTTTATATATGCTTATAGAAGACGATGGAGGAAATAGATTGGTTGAATCCGACACTGATGGTATTAAGCTTTTTGAAGAGGCAGGAAGGAATCGCATGAAACAGACAAAAATGGAATCAAAGTACATCCAGGATGGAACGGGACGTTTGATCGCATCGGTGGTATTAGCCTTTGTCGTGATGCTCTTTATCAATGGCTTTATTGGCAGTATGGGTGGGATGCCGGCATTTATGGCATTCCTGATGATATTTTACCTGACCGGAATGAGGGCTGACCGGATGTGGCAGGAGAGGAATGCCGGGGAAGCGGAGAAAATCTCCTATGGGACAGAGGAAAATTCACAGGAGCAGATGCGGAAAAAGTCAGTGAATGTCAGTGAAAAGAGAGAACTTGCGGTCTTATTCTCGGTATTTTCGATAGGCTATCTGCTGATCTGGAGTCTGCTCCGGGTTCTGATGACCGTTTCCAGAGTGACGGGCTGGGGAAATCTGAGGGGAGCTTCGGCAGTGGAATTTGTAAAGGGGCTGCTGCAGACTTCTTTATTGGAAAAAAGCACTTATCTGGGCGCCGGTATCCTGATGTTTGCCTTCATCCTGTCTCTTTTTCCACTGACGGTGTTAAGAAACCGCAAAAACTGGGGAGTCTATGCATTGGTGGATGGAGCTGCCTTTGCCCTGACATGTCTGGGGATTGGGTATATCAGCAGCCTTGCTTCGGATACACGAACCCAGGGGTGGGCGGTATGTCTCATCGATCAGTTTCTGCTGTGCCGGGAACTGGAATTGTGGCAGGAGATTCTGGCATTGCTGGTGTTGCTGGTTCTGTTGCTGGCAGTTGGTTTTTTCGCATTTTGGTTCACCCTTTACAGTGTGAAGGCAGAAGCTCATAGAGAGGAAGAACTGCATAGGGAGGCAGAATCCCGCAGAGAGACGGGGGAGGACTCCGGTGGAACGGAGAAGAAGAGCCGGTTTACAAATGCTGCAGTGTTTACCAGCGGGATTGCAGCGGCCATAGTTATCGCTGTTGTTGTTTTACAGATGCCGGAAGATACCAAAGAAGGATATGGGAAGGTGGCACAGTTCCTGACGGAGGACACGAAGCTGGGACCCATGGAATATGGTGGAAGAGTATATGTGCCGGTGGATGAAGATCCGAAATTATACGAAACAGGTGTGGCAAAAGGCTATCTTGTGGAGCGGGATGAAAACTGCGACAGCCGGTTTTACCGTCTGGCAGTGGCCAATCTTCTGTACATTGATGAGACCTGCTCCACAGATCTTGTGCAGATGAAGGGACGTCAGGAGGGAACCTATGCACCCCTTGAGACGGTAACAGGCGCGGATACGACAAACGCCGTCTATGTGCTGTGGGATGAAGACTGGGAAAAGGAATCGGCCTATTCCCATGAGCCCACCGGTTATACAGTCTGCAATGAAGGGCTGATGGAAGGGTTGTCCATGCAGTTTCAAGAGGTGACCTGCCGTCCGAAGGATTTTGAGGACTATGATGCATACTTTACGATTCGTGCCTACCCTTCTATGGATGCGGTGCTGGAAGGGGATGCGGCAGCCGGACAGTGGGCAGGCTGTATTCTGGTGAGGGATAACAAATTTTATTATGGAAGCTATGAGAACCAGATCACGGGCATTTGCCTTCAGCAGCTCCGTGAGATCCTGGGAGGAAACAGATAGAATGCAAGCAGAAGCAACATGCCGGAATCCAAGCCTGCACAGCGGATTTGTTATCCGCTGCACCAGAGTAGGATTCCGGCATGCTGTTTTTGTGAAAGTGGTTACTGATCCGAATTTTATAAGCGGAACTTCCGCACCTGATCCAACAGCTGGTTCATGCTGGAAGAAAGCTCATGTACTACGAGACTTGATTTGCTGACAGCACCTTCCAGTTCGGTGGCCATGCTGGAGGTCTCCTGCGTGGAGGCGGCGTTGTCGGTGGCAAGCTCACCCAGTGAGGTGACATTGCGCATGACAAGATCCCGCTGTTGGTTCACAACGCCAATATGGCGGGTGATGACCTGCAGAGAATCCACGCAGGCATTCAGGGACTGTTTTAATTGTTCAAACATATCGCGGGTTTCGGAAAGAACGCTGACCTGACGTTCGGAAACCTCGGTTACCTGCTGCATGATTCTGGAGGATTTGTCGGAGTTATCTGTGAGCTCGTCAATAATTTTTGAGATTTCACTGGCTGTGTTGGCAGACTGTGTGGCAAGCTGGCCAATCTCCTCCGCTACTACGGCAAATCCACGTCCGGATTCCCCGGCACGGGCAGCTTCGATGGAAGCATTTAAAGACAGCAGATTGGTCTGTGAAGAAATCTCAGTGATGAGAGATACGGCCTCGCTGATTTTTCCGACAGATTCGTTGGTGGTCATCGTCTGCTGGTGCATAGTGTCGATGTTTTCCTGCGTCTGCGTATTGATGGAAATCAGGTTGGTCAGTGCCTCCATGGACTTGTTGGCATAGTCCTGCATTGCCTTGGAATTTTCGTCCAGAGACTGGATTTCACTGGCAGTATCCCCGATGCCTTCCGAGATGACACCGATTCCCTGAGATGCTTCTGAGGTGGCACCGGCTTGGGTGGTGCTGTTCTGTGCGATCTCGTTGATGGCGTTTGCCACACTCTGGAGAGAGTCATCCATGGAACTGAAATCACTGGTAAAGGTTTCGATTGCTTTTGACAGACTCTCGGCAATCCCTGTGATGCTGGAAATCAAAGTGACCATATGAGACTGAGCCTGATTCAAGGATTGGGCGGTGTCGCCTAATTCGTTCTGTTCAGCCACATCAATAGCAGTTGTCAGATTTCCTTCAGAAAGCCGGGAGGCAAGACTTTGGATTTTTACCAGTGGTCTGTGGATGGTATTCCCGAAGTGGTTTGCAGCCAGTCCGGAAATGATCAGCATGAGGATCACGGTTACGATGATGATGATCAGCATGTTGGTGAATTTTTTGTTGATGATGGACTCGACACCATTCATTTCAGCATTCATGTCATCCACATAATTTCCGGTGGAAACGACCCAGCCCCAAGGCTCGAATTCCTGAGAATAGGCAACTTTCGGTGCTATCGTTGTCCCGTCGGACTTTGTGAAATAAAATTCGTTGTAGCCTCCTCCGGCCTCAGCCACCTTCATGATTTCCTGGATGATCATGACACCGTTCTTGTCCTCCAGTTCGTAACGGTTGGAGCCCTCCTGGTCGGGAAGGATCGGATGCATGACGAGAGTATAATCGGTGTCATCGATCCAGAAATATCCGCTTGCGTCATCCCGGTAGCGCATACCCCGGACAATTTCTTTGGCATTTTCTTTGGCCTGTTCCTCTGTAATTCCGTTCTGGCCAATGGTATTGTATTCGGTCTGCAGAACCTGAATGACTGTCTGCACTTCGGACTTGATCTCCGCATTATAGCCTTCATTCATAGCCTGCCGGTACTCACGGATCGCCAGATTGGATGAAGATCTGCTGCTGTAGATGGCAAGGGTGCCAAGAATCAGGGAAACGATAAATAAAAGCGTAAGATTCATGGTCACCAGTGCTGTTTTTACACTGTGTTGTTTTTTCATGGTACATTCCTCCTAAGTATTAGTATGATATCTTTATTTTACCATTTTGTATAAAATAAGTAAATTAAATATGGTGAAAAATAATTATTATTACTAATGCGTTGCGATGGTCTGCAAAAATAAGATGTGATTGATTATAAATCAGGAAGGGATATACGAGGGACATTTGTATAAAATGGGAAATGTGTGATGTGAATAAGAAAAATGTCGTTGAAAAAAGGAAAAAAGTCATAGATGCAGAATTATATATTGTGAGCGAATTACATAGGTTGGGAGTGTTGTTATGACAATTCGGGAACAGATCGAACAGATGGAAATTGAAAATCTCAGTCCCTATGCCTGTCTGAGTGTGAAATCCAGGGGAAGGGATAAGGAAGAACCCCAGTGCGACATCCGCCCGGTGTTTCAGAGAGACCGGGATCGGATTCTCCACAGCAAGTCCTTCCGCCGTCTCAAGAGTAAGACGCAGGTTTTCCTGACCCCGTTGGGAGATCATTATCGGACAAGAATGACCCATACCTTAGAGGTGTCGCAGAATGCCCGTACCATCGCCAAGGCTTTGCGGCTGAATGAGGATCTGGTGGAAGCCATTGCCCTGGGACACGATCTGGGACATACCCCCTTCGGCCATGCAGGAGAATTCCTGTTGAATGAAATCTACGAGGGCGGCTTCAAGCACAACGAGCAGAGCGTGCGAATTGTGGAGAAGCTGGAGAAGGATGGCGAGGGTTTAAATCTTACCTGGGAGGTAAGAGATGGTATACTGAATCACCAGACAAGAACAACCCCTCATACACTGGAGGGCAAGATTGTACGTTTGTCAGACAAGATCGCCTACGTGAATTCGGATATTGACGATGCGATCCGTGCCCAGATTTTAAGTGAAGATGACATTCCCATGGAACTTCGCAAGACCCTTGGTTTTACCACAAGAGAGAGGCTTGATCATCTGATTCACGACATCATCACAAGCAGCATGGACAGGGATGATATTGTAATGTCACCGGAAACGGCACAGGCGATGAAGGAACTGCGCATTTTCATGTTTCAGAATGTGTATAAGAATCCCGTGGCCAAGGGCGAAGAAGTCAAGGCCAAGACCATGATAAAGCAGATGTATTATTTTTATATGGATCATATTGAACAGCTTCCGGAGAAGCTTCTTGCCATGCTTGAACAGGGAGAGGACAAGGGGCGCGTGGTCTGCGACTACATCTCCGGCATGACGGACCAGTACGCCATCACTAAGTTCAAGGAGAACTTCATGCCCCAGGCCTGGCAGGTTGACGGGTATTGAAATGCACCGCAGGTGCATTTCAGTGTGCATTTCAGTGTGCATTTCAGTGTGCATTTCAGTGTGCATTTCATGAAAGGAGGCGGTACCTACGCCACTATATTCAGATGAACAGATCGAGGAGGTGCGCTCCCGCAATGACATTGTAGATATCATCGGAGGCTATGTACACCTCCAGAAAAAGGGGAGTACCTATTTCGGGCTGTGCCCCTTTCACAATGAGAAGACCCCGTCCTTTTCCGTTTCGCCCAATAAGCAGATGTATTACTGTTTTGGCTGCGGCGCGGGTGGCAACGTGTTTACGTTTCTGATGCAGTATGAGAATTTCACGTTCGGAGAGGCCATGAAGTCTCTGGCGGACCGGGCTGGGATCACTCTGCCGGAAAAGGAAATGACCAGTGCCCAGAAACGGGAGGCGGACAAGCGCTCCAGGCTTCTGGAGGTCAATAAGGAAGCCGGCAAATATTATTATATGCTTCTTCGAAGTCCCAGAGGAAAACGGGCCCACGACTATTTTACGGGGAGGGGGCTGTCGGAGGAGACCATGCAGAAGTTTGGGCTGGGATACTCAGATCAGTACAGTGACGATCTCTACCGTTACCTTAGGAAAAAGGGCTACAGCGACGAACTTCTTAAGGAGTCCGGTCTGGTCAACATCGATGAGGTACGGGGTGGACACGATAAATTCTGGAACCGGGCCATGTTTCCCATTATGGATATCCATAACCGGATCATTGGCTTTGGAGGCCGGGTAATGGGAGACGGGGAACCAAAGTATTTAAATTCTCCGGAGACCATGATTTTTGACAAGAGCCGCAATCTCTACGGGCTTCATATTGCAAGAGCAACGAGAAAACCGCAGCTTCTCTTATGTGAGGGCTATATGGATGTCATTGCCTTGCATCAGGCAGGTTTTGACAATGCGGTGGCATCCTTGGGAACATCCCTGACCACCGGACATGCCAATCTGCTGAAGCGCTATACGAAGGAGGTTTACCTTACCTACGACAGCGACGGCGCGGGGGTGAAGGCAGCCCTGCGGGCAATTCCGATCCTAAAGGAGGTGGGAATTACCACCAAGGTAATCAATATGCGCCCCTATAAGGATCCGGATGAATTTATCAAGGCCCTTGGACCGGAGGCCTACCAGGAGCGGATCGATCAGGCGGAGAACAGTTTTCTGTTTGAGATCCGGATGCTGGAGGAAAAGTACGATATGAAGGATCCGGAATCCAAGACGGCTTTTTTCCACGAGGTGGCAGGCCGGCTGGTGAATTTCAGCGAGGAGCTGGAGCGGAACAACTACATGGAGGCAGTGGCCGAGAGATACCAGATCGGTTTTGATAACCTGCGGAAGCTGGTCAACCAGCGGGCGGTGCAGAGCGGAATCGTAAAGCCCGCGCCCCTTAAGACCGGTGTCAATGAGAAGAAAAAAAGGGAGGACGGCATGCGGCAGTCCCAGAAGCTGATTTTGACCTGGCTCATTGAGAATACCGGGCTTTATGCCAAAATCAAGGATCTGGTGGTGCCGGAGGATTTTACCGAGGAATTGTACCGGAAGGTGGCAGTGGAGGTTTTTTCCCAGTATGAAAAAAACCAAAGCGTCAATCCGGCACAGATCATCAGCCTTTTCCCCGAGGAGGATCAGAAGGAAATTGCAGCGCTTTTTAACGCAAGAATTCCTAAGATCGAGTCGAAGGCCGACTGGGAAAAGGTCCTGCGGGAAACCATCATCCGCATCAAGCAGAATAGTATTGATGAGCAGACAAGGAATACGAATCCCACGGATCTTCTCGCGATGATGAAACTTATCGAGGCGAAGCGGCAGCTGGAAACCCTTGAAAAATTGCATATTTCCATAGATTAAGGACAAAATAAAAAGTAACCTGAGAGGAAAAATCGACATGGCAAAGAAAAATGAAGAAAACACACAGGCAGTAGAAACAGAAGAGAAGAAGGCAAAATTCCGCGAAAAATTGGGTGAGCTTCTGGAACTTGGAAAGAAAAAAAGGAATATTTTAGAGTATCAGGAGATCAGCGACTTTTTTAAGGAATTGAATCTTGATGCAGAGCAGATGGAGGCAGTATTGGATTTTCTGGAGCATAATAATGTAGATGTGCTTCGCATCAGCGACGATGATGATGACGATGAGATTATTCTCGACGATGAAGAAGAGGTAGAGGTAGAGAATATTGATCTTTCTGTTCCGGACGGCATCAGTGTGGAGGATCCGGTTCGCATGTATCTGAAGGAGATCGGCAAGGTGCCCCTCTTAAGTGCTGAGGAGGAAATCGAGCTTGCTAAGAAAATGGAGGCGGGCAATGTGGCTTCGGAAAAAATCCAGCTTCTCAAGGAACGCATGGAGACTGAGGAGGACGATGCCGAGAAGGAGTCAATCCGGGGAGAAATCAAAGCACTCCAGCTGGATGTGGATCATGGCTCAGATGCCAAGAAGCGTCTGGCTGAGGCAAATCTTCGTCTGGTAGTCAGCATTGCCAAGCGTTATGTGGGCAGGGGAATGCTGTTTCTTGATCTGATCCAGGAGGGAAATCTGGGTCTTATTAAGGCTGTGGAGAAATTTGATTACAACAAGGGTTACAAATTCTCTACCTACGCTACCTGGTGGATCCGTCAGGCTATTACCAGAGCCATTGCGGACCAGGCGAGAACCATCCGTATTCCGGTGCATATGGTGGAGACCATCAACAAGCTGATCCGCGTCAGCAGACAACTGCTGCAGGAACTGGGCAGAGAGCCTTCTCCGGAGGAAATTGCAAAAGAGATGAATATGCCGGTAGACCGTGTCCGTGAAATCCTTAAGATTTCCCAGGAGCCGGTTTCTCTGGAGACCCCCATCGGTGAGGAGGAGGATTCCCACCTTGGGGATTTCATCAAGGATGACAATGTTCCGGTTCCGGCAGATGCTGCAGCCTTTACCTTGCTGAAGGAGCAGCTGGAGGAGGTTCTGGGAACTCTGACAGAGCGTGAGCAGAAGGTACTGACCCTTCGCTTTGGTCTGGAGGATGGCCGTGCGAGAACCCTCGAGGAGGTCGGCAAGGAATTTAACGTGACCCGTGAGCGTATCCGACAGATTGAAGCAAAAGCCCTTCGTAAGCTGCGTCATCCCAGCCGCAGCCGCAAGCTGAAGGATTATCTTGAGTAATATGGTAAAATTATCAAAGCGTATGCAGGCGGTTGCAGCGATGGTCACTTCCGGTGGCGTGTTGGCAGATATCGGAACCGACCATGGCTATGTTCCCATTGCCCTTGTGCAGAAGCACCGGATTACCGGTGCCATTGCCATGGACATCAATGAGGGACCGCTTGCCCGCGCCAGGGAGCATATTGCGTCTGCGGGACTGGAAGGATACATACAGACCAGATTGTCCGATGGGGTGCAGGCGCTTAAGGTGCAGGAAGCAGATTCCATACTGATCGCAGGGATGGGCGGCGAGCTTGTGATACACATTTTAGAAGAAGGGGAAGAGGTGTGTAGAGGGGCAGCCGAGCTGATTTTGCAGCCACAATCCGAAATCCGCAGGGTACGGGAATATCTCAGAGAGCACCACTATAAGATCGTGGACGAAGATATGATATGCGAGGATGGGAAATATTATCCCATGATGCGGGTGATCCATGTGGATACGGATGAGTCGTGGTCGAAAATGAACGAGGAGTCAAGAACTGCCTGCGATATTTATGGACCATTACTCCTAAGAAACGGGAATCCGGTGCTTAGGCGTTTCCTCGTCAGACAGCACCGGCAGTTGACGGAAATTATTCAAAGTCTGAAGCTACAGAAGCAGACACAGGCGATCATGAAGCGGATCGGGGAGCTTCAGCAGGAGCTTTCCTACAACGAATCTGCTTACACAATATTGGGGGCGATTAAAAATGCAGGAATTTAACGTGAAGGTTCAGACAGCAACCGGGAATTCAGAATCCTGGGAGGAAATTGTAGTGGCGGAAGGCACTCCGCTGCAGGAACTGGCAGAACGGTATCAGGAGAATTATCCAAATCTTATTGTTCTTGCTTCTGTGGATCATAAGCTGAGGGAACTGAATAAGAAGGTCAGCGGCCCATGCAGCATCTCATTCCAGACGGCAGCAGACCGGGATGGAAAAAGAACGTACCGCAGGAGTGTGACACTTCTCATGCAGAAGGCAGTTGAGAATCTCTGGCAGGGGAAGGTGCAGGTAACAGTTTATTACTCTTTGGGAGAGGGGTATTACTGTGAACTGGAGGGCAAGATTCCGCAAAAGGACTCTCTGTGCCAGATCCGGCAGGAGATGCTTCGCCTTGCGGGGGGGGATCTGCCCATCGAAAAGAAGAGTGTGAAGACGGTGGATGCAGAGAAAAAGTTTCATGATCTGGGCATGACCGATAAGGAGCGCCTTTTGCACTACCGCAGAAGTTCCAGGGTCAATCTCTATTCTCTGGATGGAATGGAAGACTACTATTATGGCTATATGGTGCCCTCTACAGGATATCTGAAGGTTTTTGAACTGGTATCTTATGAGGAGGGCTTTGTTTTGCTGTTCCCCAATAAGAACAGCGAGGTGGTGGAGCCTTTGAAGACTTCCAATAAGTTATATCACACCCTGCGGGAGTCCAGACGATGGAGCCGGATGCTGGACATCGGAACCATTGGTGCATTGAACGATGCCATCGCTTCCGGCAGAGGAAAGCAGGTAATTCTTTTACAGGAAGCGCTGATGGAGGAGAGAATCGGTACTCTGGCTCAGCAGATCGCAGATCGAAAGGATGCCAAGTTTGTCATGATTGCAGGCCCCTCTTCATCCGGTAAAACAAGCTTTTCCAACCGGCTGTCCATTCAGCTTCTGGCCAAGGGAAGAATCCCCCATCCCATCAGTCTCGATGACTATTACGATGACAGGGAACGCTGCCCAAGGGATGAAAACGGAAATCTGGATTTTGAGTGTCTGGAGGCTCTGGATGTGGAGCAGTTCAACAAAGACATGACCAGGCTGCTGGCAGGAGAGACTGTCGATATGCCTTCCTTCAATTTCAAGACGGGAAAGAGGGAATACAGAGGAAAACAGCTGACTTTGGGGAAAGATGATATTCTGGTAATTGAGGGCATCCATGGTCTTAATAACCGGCTTTCATACTCCCTTCCGGAAGAAAGTAAATTCAAAATCTATATTTCGGCGTTGACACAGCTCAACATTGATGAGCACAATCCGCTGCCGACTACGGACTGTCGTCTGCTCCGGAGGATCGTAAGGGATGCAAGAACCAGGGGAACTTCTGCAAGAGATACCATTGCCATGTGGAGTTCGGTTCGAAGGGGAGAGGAGAAGAATATTTTCCCATTTCAGGATAGTGCCGACGTGATGTTTAATTCCGCGCTGCTCTATGAGCTGGCTGTGCTTAAGGTTTATGCGGAACCGCTTTTGTTCCAGATTCCAAGAGACAGTGAAGAGTATCTGGAGGCAAAGAGACTGTTGAAGCTTCTTGATTATTTCCTGCCGCTTCCCACGGAGGGAATCATGCAGAGCTCACTTGCGAGAGAATTTGTAGGGGGGAGCTGTTTCAATGTCTAAAATGCATTAAGCAGGACGATAAGCCGGGTTATGTCGTTGAGTGATCATCTATCTAGGACGACTGTCGCCAATCGCCTCAAGCGACCTACCTAAAGCTGGCGGGCCACGTCATCGCTTTGTTTCGGTCTTGCTTCGAATGGGGTTTACACTGCCTCCTCTGTTACCAGAGGAGCGGTAGTCTCTTACACTGCCCTTCCACCCTTACTACCTGTAATACATCCTTCATGTGCTACCACTACGTAGGTAGTACATCAAAGATGTACTACAGATAGCGGTTTGCTTTCTGTTGCACTTTCCTTAGAGTTTCCTCCACCGGCCGTTAACCGGCATCCTGCCCTGTGAAGCCCGGACTTTCCTCACCTGCGGT
>ONEJ01000041.1 GCA_900316805.1 uncultured Lachnospiraceae bacterium | reverse complement strand
GCCCGCTACGCCTGCGTTTTTTGACATGCACTCTCAAAACCGCATCCTCGCTCAATGTATCAACAACTTAATTTTCGCTGTACTAGTACAGCGGTTTTTAATTAACCTTATATCTCTTCATGTCTCCCGCAGAAGCGTCACACACCGCTTTAGGCAGTCCACCGTCTCGTCAATCTGCCTTTTATCCGTCTGACGCCCCATGGTAAAGCGCACCGTCCCCGGGGCATAATCTTCCGGCACGCCGATGGCCTCAATGACGTGGGAGATTCTTGTCTGCCCGGTATTGCAGGCGGATCCTGCAGATGCGCAGATTCCCTCTTCCTCCAACAGAACCAGAAGAGAGGTGGCATCCACCCCGGAAATACTAATGTTGACATTTCCCGGAAGCCGCTTATATGGGTGCCCATTCAGGCGTACCTGCGGAATCTCGTGCAGCAGCCGCTCCACAAAATAGTTGCGGAGCCGTATGAGTCTGGGCCGCACCTGATGCATCTCCTTCGTGGAAATAGAAAGAGCCTCAGCCATCCCCACAATCCCTGCCACATTTTCGGTTCCCGCACGTTTGCCCTTCTCCTGACTTCCTCCGTGAATGAAAGAACTTAACCCTTTATTCTTTCTCATATACAAAAATCCCACCCCTTTGGGTCCGTGAAATTTGTGGGCACTGGCGCTTAAATAGTCCACCGGAAGCCGCCGGAGGGAAATGGGAATCTGCCCCACCGCCTGCACCGCATCTGTGTGAAAAGCGATCCCCCGTTTTCGCAAGGCTTCTCCAATCTGCCCAATGGGTTCAATCGTCCCGATTTCATTGTTTCCCGTCATAATGCTGACTAATGTGGTATCCTCCCGCAGTGCCGACAGCACCTGCTCCGGACTGACCTGCCCGTAGCTGTCCACATCCAGATAGGTCACCTCATACCCCAGCTGTTCCAGATACTGGCAGGAACGCAGCACCGCGTGATGCTCAATTTTACAGGTGATCAGATGTTTTCCAAGATTCTTTTTTTCCCCCGCCACATTCTTGATCACCCAGTTGTCGGACTCGCTTCCTCCGGAAGTAAAATAGATTTCCTCCGGCTGTGCATCCATAATTCCCGCAATCCGTTCCCTTGCCTGTTCAATGGCATTTCTGGTCTCCTGCCCCATCCCATACGCGGTGGATGCATTTCCAAACTCCTCCATCAGGTAAGGCTCCATCGCTTCCTTTACCTGCGGAAGGATCTCTGTCGTTGCCGCATGATCCAGATAAATCCTGCAACTCATATTTTGTATCCTCTCCTCATATAATAATTACCAAGTTATCTGTTAGGAGTCCCGCCTTGAGACTGTCCAGACTATTCAAAAACCCGCTGATCACCGGCACCATATTTATGAGCGCCGCCGGTGTCATCAGCCGTTTGATTGGTTTCTTCTATAGAATATTCCTCTCACGGACCATTGGTGCGGAAGGGCTGGGAATCTACCAGCTGATTGCGCCGGTATTTGCCATCTGTTTTGCCCTGACCGCCTCCTCCATCCAGACTACAATCTCCAAATTCGTAGGAGATTCCATCGGCTCCTGCAGTGACGGCTGCGGAGAAAAAAGAGCCCGTACCTATCTGGTGATGGGTCTTCTGTTAAGCACGGCCCTCTCCCTGATTACCGGCGCCATTGTCTACCATTACGCAGACTTTATCGCAGAGCGTTTTCTTGGAGAAGCCCGCTGTGCCCCTCTTCTGGTGCTCCTTACCTATTCCCTGCTGCCCGCCTGCATCCACTCCTGCATCAACGGCTACTATTATGGGAAAAAACGTGCACTGATTCCCTCCGTCTGTCAGCTGGCAGAGCAGATTGCCCGGGTGGGCGGTGTCTACATCATTTATCTGGTGATCCGTGAAAAGGGGATACCCTTAAGCCCTGCCCACGCGGTGGCGGGTCTTGTGATGGGAGAATTTGCAGGACTTATCACCTGCCTTTTTGCCTTTTCCTTTGAACCGAAGCAGGAAAGAGATACCCGGATCCGGCTTAGGGAAAGTATGAGTTCTATGTTTCCCATGTTTCTTGGCATGGTGATTCCCCTGACCTTAAACCACCTTACCATATCCTTCTGCAACAGTCTGGAAAATATTCTGATCCCCAAAAAACTCATGGCCTTTGGCTACTCCAACACAGATGCCTTAATCATTTACGGCGTACTGACAGGGATGGCAGCCTCTATCATCCTTTTTCCCAATGTGCTGACAAATTCCCTGTCCGTTCTGCTGCTGCCCTCCGTGTCCGAAGCCAGAGGACAGAACAACCTGAAAAAAGTTGCAGACACCATCAAAAAAGCAACCCTCCTGGGGCTGCTCCTTGGTCTTTTCTTTACTGTTTTATTTTTGCTGACGGGGCGCTTCCTTGGAAGCCGTATCTTTCACAATGCTCTGGCAGGCGTATTTATCAAGCGGCTTTCCTTCCTCTGTCCCCTCATGTACATGACCGGACTGCTCAGCAGCATCCTAAATGGGCTGGGACACGCCGGCAAAGTATTATATGTGAACCTGCTGGCCTGTCTCATGCGGATTTTCATGATCCTATTTCTTGTACCGGTATACGGAATCCGGGCCTATCTGTGGGGGATGCTCTTTTCCTATGTGTTTACAACCATGGCATGCCTCTGGCTTCTGCGCTCATATATGAAAATATAAAAAATTGGCTATGTTGTTTCACATTTCGTCCACAGACATAGCCAATTGCTATTACTTATTCTCTTCGTACAATGTATTCAGATGATACATAGATTGCGAAATATTATTTACCGCGTCGGTAATCTCTTTGTAAATCACAGCAGACTTTTTCGCTGTATTTCCGGTCTCTTCCGCTAATACGGCAAAACCTGCACCGGCTTTCCCCGCTCTGGCTGCCTCAATCGATGCATTTAATGCAAGAATATTCTGCTTTGAAGCAATTCCCTGAAGTTCCTTTGTCTTATTCTGGATATCATCAATCATCTTTGTCGTGATCTTCAGTTCTTCGTTGATAAGATCATATTTACTCTGATTGACCTGTTTTTTATAATATTCCAGATTGACAATCTGATTCACCACATCCGTTAACAATTTGGCTGCAGCACGTATAGAACGCTCCGAACGAATCGGCACCTTCCTCACCGCTTCAATATAGTCATCCTCGTTAATTCCCAGCTCTCTGGCAATCCCGCGAAACTTCTCTTCATCCGGCTCCTCGGAAAGGATCTGACCTCCAAGCATGGCACCTACTTTCTCCCCTTCCACGATAATATCTGCGGAAAAGTCAATCAGTCCTGCATGACAGAAATATGTACCACTGCACTCATTATCACACTTTGTACAGCGTCTTAATCCTTCATGACTCTTTCTGGTGTAATCCATGCAGAACTCAGTAAAATTGCTGGCCTTTGTAATATAATTCCCCTCTGCATCTACTGCAATTGCTGCCAGCCCCGTTGCTGCCGAAAAATCATCCTGAATTTCCTGAAGCTTCTCCAAATCCATAAAGTCCGCTATTCTCATCCTTTGACCCCCTGTGTAAAATAATTATCATTCCATCTTGCCAGAAAAAGCACAGAAATGACAGTCCCAAAGTACTAATTATATAAATTCATAATAACATATATCACAGCTATATTCAAACAAAATATACAAAAAATAAAAAAACCGGAAACCCATAAGGTTTCCGGCATTTCTTCTTCCATAACCCCAGACTGAAATTAAACTCTGGACAGATACTCTCCTGTTCTGGTGTCGATCTTGATGACATCCTCCTGCTCAACAAACAGTGGAACAGATACCGTTGCACCAGTCTCTACAGTAGCAGGCTTGGTAGCGCCTGTAGCGGTATCACCCTTGAAGCCCGGCTCAGTCTCTGTGATCTTAAGCTCAACGAAAAGTGGCGGCTCAACCGCAAATACATTGCCCTTATGAGAACAGATCTTAACCATCTCGTTCTCCTTAACAAACTTCAGTGCATCGCCAACCTCATCCTTTGGCAGATCAATCTGGTCATAAGTCTCTACATCCATAAAATGATAGAAATCGTCATCTGCATACAGATACTGCATATCCTTGCGGTCAATATGTGCAGTCGGGCACTTCTCAGTGGGACGGAATGTCTTCTCTACCACACCGCCGTTCACGATATTCTTTAACTTGGTTCTGACAAAGGCAGCACCCTTTCCCGGCTTTACATGCTGAAATTCAATAATCTGAAAAATATTACCCTCAAGCTCAATGGTAACACCGTTTCTGAAATCTCCTGCTGAAATCATTCGATCTTCCTCCTTAAATTACGAGTAAAACTCTCTCGAATTATAATTTTACTATATAATGGAATACTTTTCAAGACTTATTTATTTCGTTTCTCAATCTCTTCAAACATTTTTACGCGGGTTTCATGGCGTCCGCCCTGAAATTTGGCCTCCAGATATGCCTTCACAATGTCCTTCGCGGTCTCAATTCCCACAATGCGGGCACCAAAAGCAATAATGTTGGCATTGTTGTGCTCCTTGACCAGACGTGCCGTTGTGGGCTCTGAACAAACCGCTGCCCGCACGCCGTGTACCTTATTGGCTGCCATGGAAATTCCCACGCCTGTCCCACAGATCAGCACTGCTGCTTCCACCTCATCGGAGGCCACCGCAATTCCGACCCTCTCACCGATTTCCGGATAATTGCAGCTGGCGGTGGTATCTACGCCGTAATTAACCACCTCATGTCCCAGTCCCTCCATATATTCCTTGATCTGCATCTTCATTTCCACTGCTGCATGATCATTTCCAATTCCGATTTTCATGATTTTCTCCTTTTACGCCTATTTGCAAAGTCCTATTTTAGGATATACTCTTTTGTGCCAATGTCAAGTCTTAAGCTTCTGTTTTTTTTCTGCTGCGTTTGTAAAAGAACAAAACCACTGCCTCCAGATACCGCTTCAGCACGATCTGGATCTCCTCCTTGGGATGGATGGGCTTTACCAGGATTGTCCGGATTCCCGCCAGATTAGCGCCGCAGACATCGGTAAAGATCTGATCTCCCACAAAAATGGTATTGGAGCTATCGGTTCCCAGCTCCTCCATGGCCCTGCGGTAGCCGGAGGGTTTGGGCTTGCCTGCCTTGTAGATGTACTTGACATGCACCGCATCGTTAAACATCTTTACCCGGGGCTCCTTATTGTTGGATAACAGCATACAGGAAAACCCCAATTCCTTCAAATGCCGGAACAAAGAAATCGCCCGCTCATCAGCAGGCGCTCCATGAGGAACCAGCGTATTGTCAATATCAAAAATAACTCCGCGGTATCCCTCTTTATATAATTTGTCAAAATCAATCTCATAAGTGGAATCCAGATATTCATCCGGATATAAAAATGCGCACATATTTGTCTCCCTGGTGTGTCTATCCTTATAGCGAAAAATTCGTTACTGTTCACGGGTAGGTATTTTCGGTACCGAAAATACCGTATGAAATTCTGCCGTTTGCAGTAACAGTGTCCATTAAACAAGCATTTTCCTTAGCTCGTTCATAAAGGTATTGACATCCTTGAATTCCCGGTATACCGATGCAAACCTTACATAGGCAACGGGATCTAAGTCCTTCATCTTATCCATCAGAATCTCTCCAATCAGAGAACTTGGAATTTCCTTCTCCTCGCGGTTGAAAATCTCGGTCTCCACATCATCCACAAGCTTTGTGATCTGCTCTACGGAGATGGGTCTCTTGTGACAGGCAAGCAACACCCCCTTCTCAATCTTGGAGCGGTCATACTGCTCACGGTTATTATCCTTCTTAATAATAATCAGCGGAATCGTCTCCACCTTCTCATAGGTGGTAAAACGCTTCCCACAGTCATCACACAACCGGCGTCTCCTGATGGAATTGTTATCATCCGCCGGTCTGGAATCGATAACTCTTGTATTCTCACTGCTGCAGAACGGACACTTCATACGGCGTTCCCTCCATTATTTTACTCTATCCTCAGTATAGCTGTCGGAAAAATTCTTGTCAACACTGACCCCTCACAGCTTGTGCTTCATATCCTTCTCATCGAAGTCTACAAGTATTATATCGGGTCCAATTCGAATAACTTTACACCATGGAACAAAAAATTCACAGTCTCTTCCAAAAAATCCCAGAAATTTTCCCGGTCCCGGTATAATCAGCGCCGTAATACACCCCTTTTCCCGGTCGAATTCCAGATCCCTCACATTCCCAAGACACCTGCAGTCATTGACAGAAATCACTTCTTTATCGCACAAATCAGAAAAACGCATAAAATCCCCTCCCAGGTTGATTTTATGCGCTTTCTGCACTTTTTATAACTAATATCGTAACTGTTCAGAACCATGAACAGTTACCTAATATCATACATTAAAACGGAAAAGGATCACATCTCCGTCCTTTACCACGTACTCCTTGCCTTCTAAGCCCACAATGCCCTTTTCCTTAGCGGCAGATAAGCTTCCACACTCCAGAAGATCCTGATAATTGACCACCTCGGCCTTGATAAAGCCCCTCTCAAAATCCGTATGGATTTTTCCGGCAGCCTGGGGTGCCTTGGTTCCCTTCTTAATGGTCCATGCACGACACTCATCCTCTCCTGCAGTCAGGAAGGAAATCAGCCCCAGCAGACTGTAGCTGGCCTTGATCAGCTTGTCTAGTCCAGACTCCGTCAGACCCAGATCCTCTAAGAACATAGCCTTCTCATCATCATCCAGCTCCGAAATCTCCTGCTCGATCTGTGCACAGACAACGAACACCTCGCTGCCCTCTGCCTTTGCCTTCTCGCGAACGGAAGCCACATAAGGATTATTGGCGCCATCATCCGCCAGATCGTCCTCTGCAACATTGGCCGCATAGATGGTAGGCTTTGCCGTCAGAAGGTTGTAGCCCTTATACCACAGCTCGGCGTCCTCATCCTCCGGAAGTTCGAAAGTTCTTGCCATTCCTCCGGCCTCCAGATGCGCCTTCAGTCCCTCCAGAAGATCCATCTCCTTTGCCAGTGTCTTGTCCATACGAGCCTGCTTTGCCACCTTGGCAATTCTGCGCTCCAAAATCTCAATATCCGAAAAAATCAGCTCCAGATTAATGGTCTCAATATCTCTCCCCGGGTCGATGCTTCCATCCACATGTACAATATTAGTATCCTCAAAACAGCGAACCACATGTACGATAGCATCCACCTCACGGATGTTGGCCAGAAACTGATTTCCAAGTCCCTCACCCTTGCTGGCTCCCTTCACCAGACCTGCAATATCCACAAACTCAATGGTTGCCGGTGTCACCTTCTTGGTATGGTAAAGGTCTCCCAGCTTCTTAATTCTCTCATCCGGCACTGCCACGATCCCCACATTGGGGTCGATGGTACAGAACGGATAGTTGGCGGATTCCGCCCCCGCCTTGGTCAGTGAATTAAACAGTGTACTTTTTCCAACATTCGGAAGTCCCACGATACCCAGTTTCATAAATGTATACCTCTTTCCTTTATTTTCAAGCTTTTCAGTCTCGTAACATCTCGTTACGTAACAATCGCGTAACATTTTAAGGTTACTTTTCGTTAATTCCCGTTACCTTTTATAAGAACAG
The DNA here is from genome assembly GCA_900316805.1 of uncultured Lachnospiraceae bacterium. Lineage (GTDB taxonomy): Bacteria > Bacillota > Clostridia > Lachnospirales > Lachnospiraceae > Roseburia. The sequence goes on along the minus strand of ONEJ01000041.1, from coordinate 47 downwards.
ACCATCAAGATACTCCGAAAATCTCTCTGCTTCATCAGTCTGGCTTT
>ONEJ01000043.1 GCA_900316805.1 uncultured Lachnospiraceae bacterium | reverse complement strand
GTCTACTAAATCGCAAGCGATCTTTAATGCAGCCGGAGCTGTTCTCTTACCGTTACGGCACTGAAGCATGTATAACTTCTTGTTCTCGACAGTAAACTCCATATCCTGCATATCATGGTAATGATTCTCAAGAGTCTCACAAACCTTCAGGAACTCAGCATATGCATCCGGGAACTCCTGCTCCATCTGGGTGATTGGCATTGGAGTACGAACACCGGCAACTACGTCCTCGCCCTGTGCGTTGATGAGGAACTCACCCATAAGCTTCTTCTCACCAGTTGCAGGATCACGGGTAAATGCAACACCTGTACCGGACTCGTTATTTAAGTTACCGAATACCATTGGCATTACGTTAACTGCAGTACCCCAGGAATATGGGATATCGTTGTCTCTTCTGTATACGTTTGCACGAGGGTTGTCCCATGAACGGAAAACGGCCTCGATGGCTAACTTCAGCTGTACAACCGGATCAGACGGGAAGTCCTCGCCCAGCTGGTTCTTGTACTCAGCCTTGAACTGCTCAGCCAGTGTCTTCAGGTCTTCTGCGGTAAGATCAATATCGTACTGAACACCCTTCTCCTCTTTCATCTTGTCGATGAGCTGCTCAAAGTACTTCTTACCAACTTCCATAACTACGTCGGAGAACATCTGGATGAAACGTCTGTAAGAATCGTATACGAAACGCTCGAACTTCGGATCCGGATTTCCCTTGATCATAGCTGCTACTACTTCGTCATTAAGACCAAGATTTAAGATGGTGTCCATCATACCAGGCATAGATGCTCTTGCACCGGAACGAACGGATACTAAGAGAGGGTTCTCAAGATCGCCGAACTTCTTGCCGTTGATCTCCTCCATCTTCTTAACCCCTTCCATAGCCTGAGCCATGATCTCATCATTGATCTTGCGACCATCCTCGTAGTACTGTGTACATGCCTCAGTAGTGATTGTGAATCCCTGTGGTACAGGCAGTCCGATGCTGGTCATCTCGGCAAGGTTTGCACCTTTACCACCAAGAAGATTACGCATGGTCATGTCACCTTCACTGAACATGTAGACCCATTTGTTTGCCATTTGACAATTCCTCCTATTATATTCTTATTTGTTTAGAACGGGAACCCCATAGGGCTTCCGTATTCTACACGTTTGTGCTGCCTGAATTTAAACGACAGCCCACATAATTATTTTAACACAGAATTTGCTTTTCGCAAGTATTTATTGCATTAGAAGGTAAACTTCTCAGCAAAATATGCATCCAGCTCTGTAATCGGAATACGCTCCTGCTCCATGGTGTCACGGTCACGGACCGTAACTGCATGATCCTCCTCGGAATCGAAGTCATAGGTCACGCAGAAAGGAGTTCCGATTTCATCCTGACGGCGGTAACGCTTACCGATGGTACCTCTGTCGTCAAACTCACAGTTATACTTCCTGGACAGCTGGGCAAATACCTTCTCAGCGCCCTCATTCAGCTTCTTGGAAAGGGGAAGCACACCGATCTTTACCGGTGCCAGTGCCGGATGAAAATGGAATACGGTTCTTACGTCCGGCTTCTCCGGTGTTCCGATATCCTCTTCATCGTAAGCTGCACAAAAGAATGCCAGAACCACACGGTCTGCTCCCAGAGAAGGCTCGATGACATACGGAATATACTTCTCTCCCCTGGCATCGTCAAAGTAAGTCATATCCTGTCCGGAGGTATTCTGGTGCTGGGTCAGATCGTAATCGGTACGGTCTGCAATACCCCAGAGCTCACCCCAGCCAAATGGGAATAAGAATTCGATGTCCGTTGTGCCCTTGGAGTAGAAGCAAAGCTCCTCCGGTGAATGGTCACGAAGGCGGATCTCATCCTCCTTGATGCCGAGAGACAGAAGCCAGTCGCGGCAGAAAGCTCTCCAATACTGGAACCACTCCATATCGGTACCGGGCTCGCAGAAGAACTCTAACTCCATCTGCTCGAACTCTCTGGTACGGAAGGTAAAGTTACCCGGTGTAATTTCATTACGGAAGGACTTACCGATTTGTCCAATTCCGAAGGGGATTTTCTTTCTGGAGGTTCTCTGTACATTCTTGAAATTGACAAAGATACCCTGTGCTGTCTCCGGTCTCAGATAAACCGTATTCTTGGCATCCTCGGTAACACCCTGGAAAGTCTTAAACATCAGATTAAACTGACGGATATCCGTAAAGTTATGCTTGCCACAGGAAGGACATGGAATGTTGTGATCCTCGATGAACTGCACCATCTGTTCATTGGACCATCCATCCACAGAGCCCTCCAGTTCAATATTGTTCTCCTGTGCAAAATCCTCGATCAGCTTATCGGCACGGAAACGCTCATGACATTCCTTACAATCCATCAGTGGATCTGAAAAACCACCCAGATGCCCGGAAGCCACCCAGGTCTGCGGATTCATCAGTATCGCACAATCCACACCTACGTTGTATGGGCTTTCCTGAATAAATTTCTGCCACCAGGCACGCTTCACATTGTTCTTAAGCTCTACACCAAGATTTCCATAATCCCAGGTATTGGCAAGTCCGCCATAAATCTCAGAGCCCGGATATACAAATCCTCTCGCCTTGGCTACCTGCACGATTTTGTCCATTGTCTTTTCCATTATGTACTCCTCACATTCTATATTGATATTCGGCGTTTGAAAAACACCGCAAGCCGCACATGTACGGCATTTTTTCTAAAATTTATCACAAGGGGCTTCCTTAAAAATCATCCCCCGCCTTCAGAGAGCTACTGGTAAATGATATAGGTATAAACCTGGCTGAATTCACTGCCCTCTTTCTGATCGGATTCATCCTCTTCATCAAACTGAAACACCGGCGTTTCTTCCTCTCCGGCAGCCTCCAAAAGATCATCCTCGGACACAGAGCCCTCAAGTTCTGTAGACATTGTCTCCGTGGTCATCTCTGTACCGGAGATTTCTGTGGAAACAGCCTCTGTGCCATCAGTATTCTGCGTGTCGTTCTCCGAACCAAGGAGTGCATTCCCCTCCTTAATAGAAACGGTACTGCCGTCCAAAAGCTTCGTGTTGACGGTGGAAATATAGGCGATTTCCCCCTTGACCTGCAGGTTGGTATTGCCTTTTATGATCACCACTTTGTAGCTGGAATCATTGATAAATTCGCCGGTATCACAGACCTCCACCGGTGATCCGTCCTTCACAGAGGCAAACTCACAGTCAAAGGAATAGCCCGCTGCCAATGCCTCCGCAAGGGTTCCGGCAAAAAAGTCGATTCCGTTTAATTTACGATAATCTGCGGCAGTGGCATATTCCATGGTAAGTTCTGCCTTGCCGTCTTTGACGGAAAGCTTCTTAAATTTGACCTGATTCTTTCCATTCTGTTCATTGTATTCTGAAACGGTCTGCTCTACGTAATCCTTAAGCCCCTGCTCATCATAAGTGTTTGAATCAAATTCCTCCACATCCACAGAGACAACAGATCCATCCTTCTGCACGAATACCGTGCTCTCGTCTGCCGAAATCTTAGAGCCGCACCCGGCAAGCATACCCAGACAGAGAATGAAGGTGAGAACAGCTTTTGTAATTCTTTTTCTCATGCTATGTCCTCCTTGTATCATCCAAAAGAATCTATGATATTATACACTTTTCAAAGGTTGTTTTCAACTGAAACCTTCAGAGACTTGAATTCATGATGCACATAGACGCCCAGATATTCCCTCATAATGTCCTTAAGTTCCTTCAACACTTCGGGAGATACCGTAAAGGAATACAGCTTTGGGATGGGGGTTGCCAGTATAAACTGCAGGGTGTAGCGGGTAACATCCAGAATCGGAATTCCCGGATCCGGCAGTACCGCCCCACAATCCCTACAGAGGACTCCTCCCCGCCTCTCGGAAAAATAGCACAGTTCTTCCTTCTTCCCGCAGTTCATACAGGAAAACACATTGGGGCCCTGCCCCTCAATGGCAATCGCCCGAAGCTCAAAAACAGCCCGCACCAGTTCCACCGGGATATGCTCGTTACAAAGTGCCCGAAGAGACTGATACAAAAGCTTGAGCATCTCCTTTTCATCGTTATTCTCCTGACAGAAATAACCTGCAAATTCCGCAAAGTAGAAGCCCAAGGTCACCCGGTCGTAATCAGTGGTCAGTTCCCTGAAGTAATTCTGAATGTTAGTTTTCATCAGATTATAGGAGCTTTTGCCCTCGAACAGCTCAAATTCCCCGAAGGCAAAGGGGTTCGTCGCCGCCATAAACTGGCTGCCCGGCCGTCTTGCACCTCTGGCAAAAGCAGTGATTTTTCCCCTCTCCTTCGTCAGAATCGTTATTCTTTTGTCATATTCATTGACAGGCATTGCTGAAAGTACCATACCCATCACAATCACGGTCTGTCCCATTGTCTTTTCGTTTCTCCTGCTCTCTGCCCTGTCCGTGGTAAGTCCCGCCGGACTCCACATCCCGATAGGCCAGATAATCAGTAACTCTGCCTGATGTCCAGAAATTTTCCCAGGTTTTCTCCATTGCAGTCTCCTCCTTTGAACACAATTAGAATCTGCAATGGAGCAAAATCTATTCCCGAAAAATTCTGGAAAACCGTCTCCTATTCATCCTCACGGTAACCGAAATTTTTTATGAGAAAATCACTGTCCCGCCAATCCTTTTTTACCTTGACCCAGAGCTTAAGGTTTACCTTCTCATCCAGAAGCCGCTCCATCTCATAGCGGGCATTGGTACCGATTTTCTTCAGCATAGCCCCCTGCTTTCCGATGATGATGCCCTTGTGGGAATCTCTCTCACAGACGATGGTGGCATCGATATCCACGATGCCACCATCCTTCCGCTCCTTCATCTGGTCAATGGCGACGGCAATCCCATGGGGAACCTCCTCGTTCAAGGCATGCAAGGCCTTTTCCCGGATAATTTCCGCACAGATTGCCCGCTCCGGCTGGTCGGTGATGGTATCCTCATCATAATACTGAGGTCCATATGGCAGATATTTGAAAATGGAATCGATCACATCCTCCACGTTCTGTCCCCGCAGAGCCGAGGTTGGAATAATCTCTGCAAAATCATAAATTTTCCGGTAAGTATCAATGTATTCAAATACCTTATCGTGCTCCACGGTATCTACCTTGTTGATCACAAGGATCACGGGCGTATGAACCTTCTTCAGCTGCTCTACGATGTGCTGCTCTCCGGCCCCGATGAAATTCCCCGGCTCCACCAGCCAGAGGATCACATCCACCTCTGTCAGGGTTTTCTCAGCCACATTGACCATATACTCTCCCAGCTTATTTTTTGCCTTATGGATGCCGGGGGTATCCAGAAAAATAATCTGTCCCTTGTCCATATCCGTATACACTGTCTGGATGCGGTTTCTGGTGGTCTGGGGTTTGTTGGAGGTTATGGCAATCTTCTGTCCGATCAGTCGGTTCATCAGTGTGGATTTGCCCACGTTGGGGCGTCCAATAATCGTTACAAAACCTGATTTAAAATTTGCTGCTGTCATCTGTACTCCTTTTTCTAAATCAATCGTAACTGTTCAGTACCCTCACAGTTACGAAGCGAAAATGCATTTAAAATCGCTTCGCGATGGCATTTTTGCTATTACATCATTTTCATACGCACAAAACAGCAAGTGTTTTGTGCTACTC
>ONEJ01000075.1 GCA_900316805.1 uncultured Lachnospiraceae bacterium | reverse complement strand
TTCAAGCGAAGCGCGTTTGTATTTCCCGTGCCCAATAGGCTCTGTGGATAGAGGCATTTACTCGCACTAGGTGCAGGCATCCTGAGAGTGTCTGCCCCGGACGGATTCCAGGCAGAAAGTGTTCATCTGGCGAATGTACACAAACTTGGAGCCGAAATCCGATACCTGACAAATCTACGCAATTTGGCGCGAAATGTTCCGCTATCCCTTCCCTTAAGCCGGTAGCCGGCAGCCGAGGCTGTGCGCAAATCCGTGCAGGAAGTTTCCTTTTTATTTTATGTAAAAGTTTTTATTGCAGTACCAGGCGCATGCATCCGTACATTCCCGCATCATTGCCGAGGGAAGCCAGCTCAAATCTGGTTTCACGGCAGGCATGGAAACAGCTTTCCACGAAATGCTTCTGGATCGTATCGATGAGGATCTGTCCCGCCTTGGAAACGCCACCGCCGATTACGATCACTTCCGGGTTTACCACGCAGGCCATGTTGGAAAGGGCACCGCCTAAAATCTCACCCAGCTCATCCACCAGCTGAAGGGCTATTGCATCCCCTGCCTTAGCTTCATCAAAAATATCCTTTGCGGTCAAATCGGCAAACTTGCGAAGGCTCGTTTCCTCGTTGGACTTTGCCAGCTTACGCTTTGCCATCCGTACGATACCGGTAGCAGAAGTGTACTGCTCTAAGCATCCATACTGTCCACAGTTACAAGGCTCAATTTCATCATTGTTGACCGTGATATGTCCGATTTCTCCACCGGCTCCGTTAAAGCCTGCAACGATCTGGCCATCTACGATGATTCCGCCGCCAACACCGGTACCCAGGGTAACCATGATGACATCCGAGCAGCCCATGGCGCCGCCCTTCCACATCTCGCCTAAAGCTGCCACATTGGCATCATTCCCCACCTTGACCTTAAGGCCCGTCAGACGTCCCAGCTCCTCGGAAACATTAAATACGCCCCAGCCCAGATTTACACAGTTATTAACCACCCCATCGCTTCTCACTGGCCCCGGAACACCGATTCCAACGCCTTCTACCTCAGACTTGCTGATACCCTCCTGTGCCAGCTTGTTGTCAATTGCACAGGCGATGTCCGGCAGGATCTGCTTTCCGTGCTCCTCCGTGTTGGTACGGATCTCCCACTTGTCGATCAGTCTTCCATCGGTTTCAAAAAAACCCATTTTGACCGTTGTTCCACCAACATCCACACCAAAACCATACTGTTTCATACTACGCTCCTCCTTTTTTCATCTATGGATTATTTTATTCCTGTACTGTGTCATCGCCTTCCGGCGTCTGCGGGGTATCTTCTTCCGCACCCTGCTGATTCTCATCTTCATTTGCAGGCGGTGTCTGTTCCTCCTGGCTGCCGGCTCCGTTATCTCCGGTATTTTCATCCCCGCCGGTATTCTCACCACCGCCATTGTCATCCGGAACCGTTGTCTGCTCATCCCCCGGATTCTGGGCAGGCTCATCCTCTACCGGAGTTTCCTCCTGCGGTTTTTCCTCCGTCTTGTTCTCTTCCCTCTTCTTGTCGTGCTCCTCCTGTTCCTTCTTCTGCTCATTGATAAAATCATCAGACATATGAGCATAGGGCAGGAATTCCATGGGGGCAAGATTCTCATGAACCGCTGACATATAATTCTTCCAGATCTGTCCCGGGAAGGTGCTTCCGCTCAGATTGCTGATGGCTTTCGGATAATCGCAGCCAACCCAGACACTGGTGGTATAATACCTCGTATAACCCACGAACCATCCGTCTTTATGATCGTTGGTGGTTCCGGTCTTGCCCGCACAGGGCATATTGGACAGACATAGGGCTCTTCCCGTACCATTTTTCATAACGGACGTCAGCACATCTGTCATGGTACGGGCGGCATCACTATCGTAAATCGACACCTCCGTCATATCGGAAGCATAGATTACATTTTCATCTTGATCGATGATGGACTTCACACAGGTAGGGCTGCGGTACATACCGTCGTTCTCCAGCGTTGCATAAGCGCTTGCCATCTCCAAGGCTGAAACACCATTGGTAAATCCTCCCAGAGAGGTGGCAAGATTGTAATCATTTTTGGATATGGCACTGAAGTTCATGTTTTTCAAATACTGCAGTCCCACCTCCGGAGTCAGTTCATCGTAGAGCTGCCATGCCACCGTATTAAGGGAGCGGGCTACCGCCGTCCGAAGCGTTACCTTTCCCGCATATGTACCACTGGCATTGGAGGGGCCACCCTCGAATTTGTGGTCATTCACAATGGTGTCCGGTGTATATCCCCGCTCAAACTGCGGTGTATAGACAATCAACGGCTTAATGGAACTTCCCGGCTGTCTGTGGCTCTGGAAAGCCCGGTTTAAAGTGTAGGAGGTAAAATCCTGATCTCTTCCACCCACGATGGCTGCCACATAACCGGTACTGTTGTCAATGCAGACCGCTGCGCCCTGCATCTCATACATGCCGTCCTCTCCCTTTTCCGTATAGCTGGCTAATGTATCGTCTACCGCTGTCTGAAGCTGTTTCTGCTTTTCCATATCGATGGAGGTATAAATCTTGTAACCGCCGGAAAACAGTTTTTTCTGGCAGACATCATAGAGTTCATCATACTCCTCATCGTAAATTTTCTTTGCCTCATCCGTATCAAAGTAATATTGGAACTGGAAGCTCTCCTGCTCCATCAACGCCCTTACAGCGCAGTAATAAGCATAGGTGTCGATATAATTGTTGACCAGCTCCGTATGTTCCTTCTTGGGACGCTTCAGGGTAATTTTCTCTTTTACCGCCTCATAATACTGCTCCTGGGTAATTTTCCCGTCATCCAGCATATTTTTGAGGATCAGATTCCGACGCTCTATGGTATGATCCTGATTCGTCACCGGATCATAGTAAGATGGCCGGTTGGGAATCGCACACAAAAACGCAATCTGAGACAGATCCAGTTCATTCAGCTCACAGTTAAAGTAACCATGACAGGCGGCATCCACACCATAATACCCATTGGCAAAAAAAACATTATTCAGGTAAAATTCTAGTATTTTTTCCTTGCTGTAGTGCTTTTCCAACTCCATGGCAAGAAACATCTGCTTTAACTTATACTGCCAGGTACGATCAGGATCCATGTACATCAGCTTGGCTAACTGCATGGTAATGGTACTTGCACCGCCGGTAACCCGGTCTTTCTGGATCCGGGCCTTGATCACGCGGATCACCGCCTTGAAATCCACGCCGTTATGGCGGTAAAACTTCTTATCCTCGATGCTGATAAATGCCGTCACGAAATCCTTGGGAATATCCTCGTATTTCACGTACTGGGCATCCTTGTAGCCCTTGCGTTCCGAAATCAGGTTTCCATCCGTATCGTAGACCGAGCAGGTCTGGGATGGAACAAACAAGCTCTCATCCGAATTGGCAACCTCCTGGACTGCCTCCCGCTTCAACTTCTGTACCTCATCCGCGTAACCACCGAAATAATAATAACCGAAGCAGGCAAGCACTACCAGCATCAGGAAAATCTGAAGCTTAATCATAAACCAGAAAAAGCGATGCTGCTTTTTCTTCCTTTTTTTCTTTTTCTTATTATTGTCTGCCATATACACTCCTTCAACCACAGGGCTGTCATAAAAATGCCTATGAAGTATTTTATCTCTTTTAGAAGGTATATGCAAATGAACTTTTTCTTAACATAGTTTTCTAATCTGTCACTGTTCCATGGTCCTTCCGAGGAAGTTCGCAGCCGCCGCTGCAAGAAGCTTAAAGATTTCCAGGGTGTTTTGTTTCCCCGCCTTCTCAAGCATCACCACTGCCCCCTGACAGTCTCCGTTACAGATAATGCTGGATACCACAGCGCCCTGATAATCCAGCCGCTGTTCCTTCTCCAGGATGGGGAGCATGCCATTTTCTTCCGTAACCACAAAAGTGCCCCGCTTCTCGATCAGCGCCTGCATCTCCTGACTGAGCTGCTGACCCTCCAGATCCTTTTTGCCACTTCCAAAGGCAGCGATTACATCATCCCGATCCGTAATACACACAAGGGAGGAAACCGTCTGGGACAAGGCCTGGGCATAGCAGGTGGCAAACTCTCCCAGTTCTCCCACCGGAGAGTATTTTTTCAGAACGATTTCCCCCTCTCTGTTGGTATAAATCTCAAGGGGGTCTCCCTCCCTGATGCGTAGGGTACGACGGATTTCCTTGGGCACCACAACCCGCCCCAGGTCATCGATCCTCCGCACAATTCCTGTTGCTTTCACATTCATTTACTCCTTTTCGTCATTGGATTTGTGATTAGTATGTGAAAGCAGTTTTATTTTATTCAGTCTTTATTACTTTTCTGATATAAAAACTAAGCCTTGGCAATGGCGTCTGCCAGTGCTTCAAATGCAGACACATCAGACTCCTTCATAGTAGAACGGATGGTTACCATAGGATCAACGATGGTGACATTCTTCATGGTCTCAAGGATGCCCTTCATGGATCTTCCTGCAGTTGGTCCCCAGGAGCCGTTCTCAATGATACCTACGGTGCGGTTCTGGTAAGCCTTGGACTGCAGATGATGTAAGAAATCCTGCATGCATGGGAACACGCCTCCATCGTAGCTTGCACTGGCCAGAACCATGCGGTCATAGCGGAAAGCATCCTCGATCACTTCTGCCATATCCTCACGGGCAAGATCGCTGACAACTACCTTCTCCACACCCTTTGCCCGAAGCATCTCTGCAAAACGCTCTGCAGCCTTTCCGGTATTACCGTGAATGGAAGCATAGGCAACCAGCACCCCCTTATCCTCCGGCTGATAGCTGCTCCATGTATTATAGGTATTAATATAATATTCCAGATTCTCATCCAGCACCGGTCCGTGCAGCGGGCAGATCTTTTGAATATCAAGCCCTGCAGCCTTCTTTAACAGTGCCTGTACCGGAGCGCCGTATTTTCCGACAATATTAAAGTAATATCTTCTGGCTTCACATGCCCATCCTTCCGGATCATCATAGTCCAGGGCGCCGAACTTTCCAAAACCGTCTGCGGAGAAAAGAATCTTCTCGCTGCTCTCATAAGTAACCATAACCTCCGGCCAGTGAACCATAGGAGCCATGTAGAAGTTTAAGGTATGGCTGCCAAGGGATAAGCTGTCCCCCTCCTGTACCGTCAGGGTACGGTCTGTAAGGTCAATATCAAAGAACTGCGGGAACATGTTGAAGGTCTTTGCATTTCCTACCAGTGTCATCTCCGGAAACAGTTCCATTGCTCTTTGGATACTGCCTGCATGATCCGGCTCCAGATGCTGTACCACCAGATAATCCACCTTCCGGCTCTCGAGAGCCTCCATCAGATTCTGCTCCCACTCGGCAGTCTTTCTGGAATCCACGGTATCCATCAGGGCAACCTTCTCATCAAGGATCAGATAAGAATTATAGGAAACTCCCTCCGGAACCACATACTGGCTCTCGAAAAGGTCAATATTCTTATCATCTACACCAATATACTTTACTGCGTCTGAAATCTTCATAATGTTTTTCTCCTTTATTAATTATTTGTATCTGTTCAGGTAGAAACACGCATTTACTGCGTGTTTACGTACCAAAGTGTATATTTTGATTTTCTAATCCCTTCGCCGAAGGCGAATTTGCATGAGCCCAGAACGTAACTGTTCATGGCTCTGAACAGTTACAATTTATTTTTGATATCATTCTTCATCCTTGTCATTTTCCATCTCCCGGGCCAGATCCTCCGGACTCATATATCTGCGGAAAATCCTCTCCAGGATCAGGTCAAACATAAGTGCCACTGTGGCCGGCACAAGAAATATCAGTCCCGGAATGAGCCATGCGATCACTACTCCTGCCAGCAGGATCAAAATCACAAGCAGGGTCCAGGGCAGATGTCTCAGTTCCAAAAAAAGGGCATTTTTCAAGGTATTGATTACCGTGTTGGAAAACCGTGCAATATAGGAAAACACATAACAGCTCCAGCCTGCAGCAAACAGCAGCAGAATTATGAAAAAGTAAAAAAACATGCCCAGACTGCTGCCCTTCATAAGCAATTGTCTGGTAACCACAATATCCCCCACCGCCACCAGCCAGACCACAAGCACCACAAGCCAGGACAGCGTCGCCGGCTTAAAATTATCCTTAAAGGCTTTGAAAAAAGCTCTGGTGGTATAACCCCTGCCACCGCGGATACATTTATGTACCGTATAATACAGTGCCGTAGAAGATGCCCCCATGGTAAGAACCGGAAGGCTGCATACAAGCCACAAAATACACAGCCATATACAATCCACCACCTTGCCCAGTGCCCGAAAGAAAGGGTTATCAAAGTTGAACTTCATTGTTTTCCTCCAGCCTTCCTATAATTTCTCCGGCGATCTCCTTTGTACTCTTTCCATCCGTAACGACGGTCAGCTCTGCTGCCGCCTCATAAAGAGCCCTTCTCTTTTCCATCAGCTGGGCGATGTATTCCACATTCATGTGCCCTTTAAGAATCGGGCGGTCATTGCTGTTTTTCACCCGGTCATACACCGTCTGGGGGGAAGCCTGCAGATACACGATCCGGCCGCTTTTTTTCATGTATTCGGTATTTTCCGGGCGTACTACCACGCCGCCGCCACAGGAAATCACAGATGCCTGCCGGCTGCCAAGAGCCAGAATCAGCTGGCTTTCGATTTCCCGGAAACGGTCCTCTCCGTACTTCTCAAAGATTTCGTTGATGGACATGCCCTGTTCCTTCACAATCTGCTCATCCATCTCCACCAGCGGACAGTGAAGCTGCTCCACCAGAGCCCTGGCAACGGAGCTTTTTCCCGCTCCCATAAAACCAATCAGAAATATATTTTCCTTCATCATGAGAAAAATTTCTCCTTTACCTCTTCTACCGGCATATCCATTCCGGTGTAAAGCTTAAATGCCGCAACACCCTGCCACAGCAGCATGCCCTTGCCTCCGATACAGGTGCAGCCCCGCTCCTTTGCCTCCCGAAGAAGTCTGGTCTCCTCCGGATTGTAAACAGCATCGCACACCACAAGCCCCGGGCGGAAAGCATTTAAATCCTTCACCACGCTCTGGTCATCCATGGGCTTCATCCCCACAATGGTGGCATTGGCAAAAATATCACTGGTGCCGATCTCCTCGGTCATCTTCTTCGTATCAGCAATATCGTATACGCCTACTACAATGCCTGGAACTGCCTTGCGGATCTTCTCTGCCGTGGCAAGGGTCCGCTCAAAAAAGTCATCCTTGATATTAAAGATCGTAATTTCTCTGGCTCCGTCCAATGCACACTGTACCTGAATTGCGGTAGCCGCACCGCCGCCTCCTGCAACGGTGATCTTTTTGCCGCGGATGTCAATGCCGTGGCCCTTCAGATTGTTCACAAATCCCTCGCCGTCCGTAATATATCCTGTCAGCTTCCCATCATCATTGACAATGGTATTTACCGCTCCAATGATCTGCGCTGCCGGTGAGAGCTCATCTACATGCTTTGCAGCCTCCGTCTTGTCCGGCATGGTCACATTGCATCCTCTCATCTGAAAAAGCTTCATGGCATCCAGAGCATCCTTCACCTGATCCTCCTTAATATCAAATGCCACATATGCGTAATCCAGTCCCAGTCTTGCAAAACTGTAATTATACATCGCCGGGGAGCCGGAATGTCCCACAGGCGATCCAATCAGTGCAAGCAGACCGGTATGTCCTGATATCCTTTCTTCCATGCTGTACTCCTTTCTGTTGGTTCCAAACAGTCACTACTTAATATACCAAATTTCTACAGGAGATACAAGAGCTCCAAGGGGGCTTTTATGGGCTTATAGGCCCCGTGCTCCAGTAGGAATTTCTCGTTCCTAAAGCCCCAGGTGACTGAGATGCAGGGCAGTCCGCAATTGGCTGCCGTCTGGATATCCACATCCGAATCTCCCACATACACCGCCTGCTGTCTCTTCATTCCCAGTTCCTGCAGCGCTTTGTTTACCATATCCGGAGCCGGCTTTTTGGCTACGCCCGTCATCTCTCCGATGGCCGTGGAAGTATAGCCCTCGAAAAACTCCTTGTTCAGTTCCTTGACCGCCGCATCCAGTTTGTTGGAGACGATGGCTGTCCGGATTCCCCTGGCCTTCAGCTCCTCCAGCAGGTGCATGATATCCGGGTAGGGTCTGGTATTATCCAGGCAGTGCATGCCGTAATACTCCTTAAAAGAAGCAAATGCCTTCTTAAAATCCGGATTTTCTGTTCCCTGGGGCACGGCCCGCTCCATCAGCTTACCCACGCCATTTCCCACGTACTGCCGCACCTGCTCCAATGTACACAGGGGCATATGCCACTGATCCAGGGCATAATTGACCGCATTCTTCAGATCCTCCAGCGTATAGAGAAGGGTTCCGTCCAGATCAAAGATCACCGCCTTTTCCATCTCCCCCTCACTGCTGATGCGATAGGAAAAATCAAACAGTTCCTTCTTCATAATGTGGATACGGTTCACCGGATCTGCTCCCTCGATCAGATAATCCCCCTTCTGTCCAAGGGAGTACTGCCTGCCATCATCATGCTGGTGAAACAGCTTGATATTGCGGTCCAGCTGCTTTGCAAAAATCGTCTCTTTACCTATGGGAACACACACTCTGGCATGGCTCATAAGAGAAATCAGTTCCCCGGAATTCTGATCCTTAATAATGGGCTCATATTCTGCATCACGCAGGGTAAAGACCCAGTCCGGATACAGACGGTACTGCTCCAAAAGATCCGACTCCCGCCGGAAATATACACTGCCCATGGGTCCAATGGCCAGGATCATATCCGGCTGCACCACGGTATGCACATCTCCCTGCATGGAACGAACCGTAACAGGCGTTCCCACCGGCAGAAGCTCGTAAGCCCTGACGTATCCCCAAGGAATGGACTTTCTCCGGTAAACCCCTGCGTTTGTTTCGTCCAATCTGCAGTCTTTTTCGTAGATGCACTTAGTATTTTCCATGTAATTGACAAATCTGTGCTCCAGCACCGACTTGATGCCATAAAGGGTAGGCTCCTCCTGCCCTTTCTCCGAAAGATGCATACGTGGTGTCAGCCGATGATCTCTGCAAAGTTCAAAATACTCCCGGGTGATCAGATCCATCTGGATAAAACCGCCGGCCTTCACCACATGACCGCCGCCGGAACCGATTCCCTTGCAGAGCTCTGCAGCCAGCTCATTGGCCTTGACCGCATCAATGCAGCTTCGGACGGAGATCCTGATGCCCCCCGACTGACGGTTGAACACCACGCACAGATCCACCGCATCCACTTCCAGCATCAGATCACTGATGATACCTAAGATATTGGCATCACATTTTCCCGTCTGCACAATGGCAGCCCGGTATTCATCCAGATAATCACTCTTTAACAGGGCTGCCGCCAGAACCTCCAGTTCCTCCAGGGATAAATTGGCACTGCGGTATTTCGTCATCAGCATGGCATCAAACCCGGCCTCATCCCGCAGATCCTTGTCCAGCGGGTGCACGATCTCCGCAAATCCGCCGGTATCTGTATACAGCCCGTAATACAAAGCCGTAGAAAGCTCCCGGTTATTTTTCACGTCAAAGCCCTCTTCCAGCAAAAGCTGATACAGGATCGCCGAGCAGGAACCCATGTTCGAGCGCACCATCTCCAGGGGCGGCAGCTTCGTACAGATTCTGTGGTGGTCGATCACCGCCTGCGCCTTAGCGGGAAACAGCTGTGCATTTCCGCCTCCGTACTGGCAGTCCACCATAACCAGAAGTTCCGTCTCCTCCAAAGTCTCCACATGCCGGATGGGAATATGAAGATCCTCCACCATCATCACAAGATTGGTCTTCCGAATCCGGCTGACACCTCCGTAAATCAGCTGTGGAAGCTTTCCATGCTCCTTCAGATACAGATAAACTGCAAATCCGCTGGCGATGGCATCCGCATCGGGATTGTCATGACACTGGATCACAATATTGTCATAGTTCAATAAATCTCTTAATCTCACAACTAACCTTCTTTCTGTTCAAAATAAGGGAAGAATAGAAAACTGCGTCCCCTTTTATCAAACATGGAATTATACTGCAGAATCCGGTACCGGCTGATCCATTCTGCCTCTTCCCCTTCAGCCTCCTCCACGTGAAGGAACTTCCCTGCTGTTTTGGAATAATAGCCTCTGGCATTGATAGCCGGGACCACCTGCTGCATGTCCGCCAGAAACCGATTGTAAGGTGGCAGCGAAATACCGGCCCGCTCCAGCGCCATAGTAGAAAGGAAATTCAAACTGGTAATTTCCACTTCTTCCTCCGGAGTGTCATAATTGGTCCAGATGAAAAAGGGAACCATGTACAGACTTTCCAGTTCATCCTCCGTCAGGTTGGAAAGCCCCTTCCCATTCAAAAGGGGATAGAAGCTGTTGCACAGGCTTGGCTGGTGATCTCCGAAAAAGACAATCTCCACCGGATCCTCCTCCCGGGAAAAATATGTGATCAGCTTTTCCACTGCACTGTCACTCTCATGGATCAGGGAAAAATACTGGTTTGCATCCGTGTAGGAGCGGCCTAACTTAAAGTACTCCTCATCAAAATTATCATAGGGCTGTCCATAGCCCCCGTGATTCTGCATGGTGATTCCCATGAGATAAAGCTTTTCCCTGCGGCCCCTGTTCTCATACCGCTCAATGATCTTATGGTAAAGCTCCTCGTCCGTGATATACTCCCGCAAAAGCTTCGTCTGGTCAAAATCATCGATAAAATGCATCTCATCATAGCCCAGCCGGGGATAGATCCGATCCCGGCTCCAGCCGGTGGCATAATAGGGATGCATGGCCACACAGGTATACCCCCGCTCCTTCAGATTTGATACCAGAGAGGCCGGCGTGCGGTTCAGATACTGCTGGTATACCACAGATCCTGTGGGAAGGAATGCCATGGAGTTTCCTGACAGAAATTCCCACTCGGAATTGGGCGTTTTGGCGCCAAATACGGAGGAAAGGGCATATCCCTTCGTGGTGTTCTCCTTCAGAGAATCAATAAAAGGCGTCAGGGGCTCATTGGTCTCAAAATCCCCGATGGTGCTCAGATCTGCAAAGGATTCATTCATGATCACGATAATGGTGGGATCCAACTCATCCGGCTGCTGACAGACATCTGCATCCGTTTCGTACTGCTGCTCCAGTTCCTCCACGGCCTCTGCAGAATACCCCTCCGGCGGGCTCACAAAGCTGTCCCGCACCCCCAGGATAAAATTCAGAATATAGCCGTTCAGATAGGTTCCCTTCTGTTCCCAGGTCTGTGTATCGACACTTCCGGCATTGAAGACTACCACCACAGCACAGAGGGCTCCCAGCAGGAAATCGATGATGCGCATATGCCATTTCTCCTGAAAGCGGATCTCACATTTTCGCACCAGCGCAATGAACAGTGTCTCTGCAAACAGGACATACACCCCTCTGGTATTCAGCCGCAGCGCATAGGTTGCAGCCACGCTGAGCCCCGTCCCCACAGCCCTGATATCCGCGATGGAAAACTCATTGCCCCGGAACAGGTACACAAAATAGTTGATGAAAGCCAGTAGCAGCAGAGAGACGCTGGCAATAATACAGCTGACACCGCTGTTGCCTGTAAACAGCTGCACCAGAAGATACAGAACCAGTACACACAAAATGTTGAGCATCCATTTCTCTGTGGACAGCCGCGCAAACAGTTCCGCGTCCAAAAGCAGGTATTGCACACAAAAGACCGACAGCGCTGCCCCGCCTGCAAAAAGCAGTCCCGTCCAAATCCAGGGCAGACGCTCATCCAACTCAATCTGCAGACTCTTGATCAGATAATAGGCAGCCCCGAACCCAATCAGCACTGCCACATGGTATCCCACGGTGGCATACAAAAGCACCGCCAGAGCTATGACGATGGCTGCCCGTATGTTATTTTTCCAATCATACTCCAAGCGAATCTTAAACTTTATTTTCATTCCATTACCATACAACAAAATGCCCGGCATGTAAACCGGGATTACGCGAAGAACTTAATTATCTATGAATTTTTTCGACAGATTCTTTACCGATTTTTGTGGATATACTATAATGATGTTATCATATTTTTTCAATGGAGGCATCCCATGCCAGGATTTACAACCCACTACCTTTTTGGAATCGATGTTTTTCGAAAACTTGCCCCGGGCAGCTTTCGCGACAACATAAAATGCAATCACAGCGCCTTCGCCTTAGGGCTGCAGGGACCGGATCTGTTTTTCTACTACCTGCCCTCCTACCTGATGCACAAACAGAACATTGGCGCTCTGGCTCACAGCTGCAAAACCGGGGAATTCTTTTCCCACCTGCTGGACAGCCGGAGACTCTTTGCCGGGGATGTGCGCGCCCTGGGGATCGCGGACGCCTATATTGCCGGCTTCATCGGCCATTACAGCTTAGACTGCATCGTCCACCCTTACGTCTATGCCTTTACGGGCTACGACCCGAAAACACCGCCCTCCCACACCCGGTATTTCGGGCAGCACGCTTATTTTGAAACGGAGATCGATACCGAACTTCTCCGACGGAAAAAGGATCTGTATCCCTCCCAGTTTCACCAGAATGATACCATCCGCCTGACCCACCTGCAGCACAGGGTCATTATACGGATGCTGGTGTACGCTTACCACTACACCTATCCGGACATCGCGGTCAGCGACATTCTCCTTGGCGGTGCGCCCCTGTGGATGAAGGCAGGCACCCGCCTGTTACGGGATCCCTCCGGCCAGAAAAAGGTTTTGGCACGTCTCATCGAGAAACTGTTTCTGGGACGAGCCTTCCTCTCACCCATGGTGGCCAGCGATTATTACCGCTTTATCGAGGATCCCCTTAACCTTTCCCACAGAAGCTGGGAACACCCCTGGACCGGCGAAGCCTGCCGCTTTTCCTTTCCGGATCTGTACCGGCAGGCGGCAGTGCTGTATCTGAAGCGCCTCCAAAACTACGCCCATATGATCAGCCACGGCTGTGAGGGAACAGAGCGGGAAGCCTTTCTGCAAGAATACGCAGACCGCTCATTTCTGAGCGGTCTGGCCTGTAAATCCCATTGAGAAAATCCATGTGGGAAGTTTAATTATTTATCAAATTTGTATATGGTCCGGGACCGGTAGATTTCCCCGGCCTCCGTCACCGGTGTGGCAAAGCCCGGCTCATTGACCGCATTGGGGAAATACTGGGTTTCCAGACAGAAGGCATCCCTTCCGTGGTATTCCTTTCCCCCTTTGCCCGTCTTACTTCCCGAAAAATTCGCGGAATAGAGCTGAATTCCCGGACAGTCAGTGCTGACCGTCATGCGGATACCGCTTTCCTGCCCATAGACTACCGCTGCCGTCTCCACGCCATCGGAAGCCTTGTCTATGACAAAATTGTGGTCATAGCCGCCTGTGAAGCCCAGCTGCTCATCACCAGCTCCAAGATCTTTCCCAATCGCTTTCGGCTCCCGAAAATCAAAAACCGTTCCCGCCACCTCTGCCAGTTCGCCTGTGGGAATTCCGCCAAAGCCCTTGAAAGGTGTATAGTGGGACGCCCGAAGGGAAAGCAAATGCCCCATAGCCGTACCGCTTCCCTCCCCATTCAGATTAAAGTAGGCATGATTGGTGAAATTAAATACCGTTTTCTGATCTGCCACTGCCCGATAGTCGATCACCAGGGCATTGTCCTCTGTCACGGTAAAGGAAACCTCTATCTTCGCATTTCCCGGAAACCCCTGTTCCAAGTCTTTGTCTTCCAGTTCCAGCGTAAGGGAATTGTCCGTACACGCCTTCAGATTCCAGAAACGAAAGGACACACCATGGGATCCGCTGTGGAGATTATTGCCAAAGTTGTTGTCCTCCAGCTTATAGGTTCTCCCATCCATGGAGAATGCAGCTCCCTCGATCCGGTTGCAGTTTCTCCCAACCGTAGCGCCAAAATAGCTGTCTCCCCGCAGATATTCCTCCAGACTGTCATAGCCCAGAACCACATCCGTGGGCTTTTCGTTCCGGTCCAAAACGATGATCGATACAATGGATGCACCATAGTCGGTAACGGATACCTCAAGTCCCCTGTTATTTCCAATGGTAAACAAGTATCCCTTCCGCCCGTCAGCAGTTGTTCCAAATACTTTTTTCTTCATGGTATGCTCCTTTACGTCTCTCAACCTGTAGACATCTTACTTCTTTTTCCTAAAGTTGTAAAGGAAAATGCCGATATAACATATAGATTGTAACTTTACACAGCATATTATGGGAGGATTGCGATGTCTACAAAGATTTCATCGGGACTCAGTTTGTCGTCCAGCTATTTCATGAGAAATTATTATGCCGAAAACAGAAATGCTGCAAAGAAATCCGGCAGAAGCGATTACAGCAAGGCAGAATTATCCTTTGAGGACAGCCGTGCCCTCTCCCGGGCTGCCAGAAAAATCACCTCCATGGATTTCGGCTCCGAGCGCGACGAAAAAGACAGCGACATTGGCGCCACTGCCAAAGCTTCCATCGAAGCCTTTGTGGAGACCTACAACAACACCATGGAATCTGTCAAAAGTTCCTCCAATGCAGACACCAGCCATTACTATAGGCAGCTCAAACGCCTGACCAGCAAATATGCCGACCAGCTGGAGGACATTGGAATCTCCATCGAAAGCAACGGCAAGTTAAGCATCAACGATGATCTTTTGAAAGCAGCGGACAATTCCAAGGCAAGAAAGCTTCTTTCCAGCGACAGTGACTTTGCAAAAAAGACCCTGACCATCGCCAAAAAGATGAATTCTGCCATCCGGGAGGATCTTTTTGCCCAGATCAGCAGTCAGAAGATCCATATCAATATTACCTTGTAGTACGAAGCAGCTCTATGATCTTCTCATAGTTTTCCGGTTTGTGGGGAAAATTGCAGTTGGTGCACACCTTGATGGATTTTCCTTCCTTTTCATTGTATTCCGGGGCTCCCGGACAGTGCTCCATGCCATAGAGCGGGCAATAGCAGAACAGGCAGTTGCATTCCGGCAACCCCTTGTGGCACGGAAAATATCTGCATGCCCGGTTTTCAAAAAAGCGATAGGATGGCTCCATACGATCTTTCTCCTTTCCGTGGTTTCTCAATCAGTTGTTTCTCCCGCTTCCATACACCTTCCAAGAAAATATGACACAAAGGCGGGGTTTGAGGGGTAATACAGATGCGGATAACCCCACCAGTGGTTCTCCGACGCATGCACACACTCCCAGGTCCGGCCGGTGGTGGGTTTTGCCGCCGTGCAGCACTGGCCGTTATGGTCGCTGTCGTAGTAGTGAAACTCATGGCCGCGGATGGATTTTCCCTCAAGAAAAAGGGATTTTTTCTCCTCTATCTCCACGTAGCCGAACCGAACCAGACGCCCGGTATTACGACATCCGCCGGGTATGACCCCCGCCATGGGGTGGGTGTTTCCTTTGTCATCCGTCAGGGTCTCATGCAGGTACATAAATCCCCCACACTCTGCCACGGAGGGAACACCTGCTGCAATAGCGTCCTTTATGCTTTTACGCATTGAGCCGTTTTCTGACAATTCTTTTGCAAACAGCTCCGGATATCCTCCCCCAAGAAGAATGCCCTCTGTATGTTCCGGCAACCTGGAATCCCTCAGAGGGGAAAACTCTATCAGCTGCGCCCCCGCTTCCTCCAGAAGCCGCAGGTTCTCTTTATAGTAAAAACAGAAGGCCTCGTCTCTTGCCACTGCAATCCGGGGTCTCTTCTTTACTTTCCCAAAAGCTTCTGTCCGAACGTCCGGCAGTTGTCCCTGCCCAGGGTTTGTCTCCTTGGAGGCGCCTCTTCGATAGCTGATAAGAAGCGCACTTCTTTCTTCCAGTTCCAGCATCCGGTCCACATCCACGGACTGCTCCAGAATTTCTGCGGCAAAGGAAACCTGCTCCTTCAGCGCCTGAATCTCTCCCGGCAGCTGCAGACCCAGATGCCGGCTCTCCAGATGCAGTTTTTTCCTCTCCGGGAAAAATCCCATAACGGGAAGCCCCAGTTCCTCTTCGATCTGTGGTCTTATGATCTCGCAAAAATGCTCCGTGGTCCGGTTCAGGATCACGCCGGCAATCCTGTGATCTCTGTCATACTGGAGCATCCCCGCCAGCAGTGCCAGCATGGTGCGTCCCATTCCCTTGGCATCCAGTACGAGAAAGACCGGCAGCTGCAGGGTCTGTGCCAGATGATAAGCCGATCCCTCCGGCCTTGTTCCCCCCAGGCCATCGTAAAGCCCCATGGCGCCCTCGATCACCGTACAGTCAAACTGCTCCTTCTGTCTTTCGTACAGGCAGCGGATCTGTTCTTCTCCCGAAAAAAAGGTATCCAGATTCTCGGAAGGCACACCGATCACCTGCTCATGGTACATGGGATCAATATAATCCGGCCCGCTCTTAAAACTGCGGACCCGGATATTTCGTTTTTTCAATGCCGCCAGAAGGGCGCAGGTGATGGTGGTTTTCCCGCTGCCGCTGGCCGGCGCCGCAAGAAGCATTCCTGCGTGACTCATGTGGTTTCCTCCTTGATACATTTTGGAGAATATCAGTCCATACAAGATTTGCCTCCGGCAAATGGACTGACGCTGCATGTCAAGTTTCCGGGAAAACTTGACACATTAATCGGAAAATCATCACAGGATTTTCCGCCTGCATCAGATGATATGCCCCGAGGCTTTTGGAGCGGCTCACCTGCAGCTGCACGGCTTCCACGGTGAGGGTTCTCTCCTCCAACGGTGAAAATACCTGTAAAAAGCGTGTGGTCTCCGCGATGGTCTCAAGGCTCACGGCGTTGACCACCACGCAGGCGTCAGGGTTTTTCTCCCAGACACAGCGCAGAATCTCTTCCAGATGTCCACCGCTTCCTCCCACAAACACATGGGTAGGAGGCTCCAGTTCCTCCAGCGCCTCCGGCGCGGTTCCCTCCACCGGAGTCACCTGATACAGGTGGAATTTCTCCAGATTCCGCCGCAGCAGTGCCAGTGCCTCCGGCTTGCGCTCGATAGCGTAGATCCGGCTTCCCGAAGAACGAAGCGCACATTCCACGGCTATAGAGCCGGTTCCACTTCCCACATCATAGATCACGGCATCCTCCGTCAGACCCAGCTTGCAGAGAGAAACCTCCCGCACCTCCTCCTTGGTCATAGGAACCCGATCCCGCAAAAAAGCCTCATCAGGAAGTCCCGGCACCGTTCGTTTGGGCAGAGCACCCGGATTTTGGATCAGACAGGTACATAAACCTGTTTCAGAAAATTGATCTGCCTCCGATGCCCGCAGGCGGATCAGCTGCTCCTTCGGATAGGAAAGCTGCAGGCCGCAGAGGATCTCGCAGTCCCCAAGACCTGCCTTCGTCAGCAGCTGTCCAACCTCCTGTACCTGCTGCCCATCGGACACCAGCAGGAAGGTTTTCTTATGATGCTCCACTGCTGCCAGAAGATTGGCGCTCCATTCCGCGCTGTTCCCCCGCCCGTGGATACTGACAAGGGCAGCCTCCTGCCAGGACACCCCTGCCCGGGCCGCCAGGCAGGACACGGAAGAAATTCCCGGGCAAACCCGGACATCAAAGGTTTCATATTTATCTAATTCTGATTTTATTTTTTCGCATCCACTGTAGAAACCGGTATCTCCGGAAAATAGAACAGCCGCATGAAGCATTCCCCCGGAAAAATATTTGCTCTTTTCCAAAAGCACCGGAAGAATGTCCTCCGCAAGGTAATAGGAGTAGCTCTCCTTTCCTTCAGCCAGCTTTTCCAGCATGCGCGGTGCGCCAAATACCAGCACGGCTTCCTCCAGCGCCCTTTTTGCCTCCAGCGTAAGCTGCTCCGGTCCCATACCGATTCCGATCAGTGAAACCTCCACATGGGTGCTGCCCTCCACCGGCTTTCCCAATAGTTCTGTCAAATCCTCCGCCACCTGGGCAAAGCTCATTCCCTGCGCTTCTGCCGGAGCTCCGATAATATGAAGTGGAATTCCTGCCACTGTGGCAGCCTCTGCTTTCTCTGTAAATCCGCTTCCCGCACCGCTGGCCTTGGTCACCAGATGCCCGATGGAGAACTGGTGGATCAGGGCAAGATTCATCTCCTTTGTAAAAGGACCCTGCATGGCAATGATCTGGCGTCCCCGGATTCCCAGTGCTTCGCATTTCTCCACATTCTCCGTTCCCGGAAGGATCCGGACATACAACCGGTCCCGAAGCCCCCCCTGCCTGCAGTACGCCTCCAGATTTTTACTGCCGGTTGTCAGGAGCACATTTCCGGTTGTATGGGACAGAGCCTCTGCACAGCTGTCATGATCCTCATACCGGCAGGCATCGCCCCCAAATGCTTCCCCGCTGTCTCTTTTCAGTCGAAGGAGGGGAATTTCACTGCCGATTAAACTTTTTGCAATGTTTTCGGATACTTCCCGCGCAAAGGGATGGGTGGCATCCACCACCGCCCGGAAGCCTTTCTGTAACAGGCTCTGCATCTCTTTCAGGGTCAAACGCCCGGTAACCACAGATACACCGGGCAGATCCGGCATCACATAATCTCCATATGCAGTGGCCACGTGCAGTTCTACTGAGACCCCCGCCGCCGAAAGCCGCTGGGCCAGCACTCTTGCCTCTGTCGTTCCTCCGTAAAGCAGTACCTCGCTCATATCCGGTATCCTCTCTTTGTAACCAGCTTCCCACCGATGATTTCCGATTCTGAATTACCGATAAACACCGTGGTAAACATGTTGACCTCTGCCCGGACAAGCTCTTTCATGGTAAGCGTTACCGCCCGGGTGCCTTCCCTGCCGATATTCTCCACATAACCGCAGGCCCGCTCCGGCTCCACTCCGTGATCCATCAGAATCCGGCAGGCCCTTGCAAGATAGTCCGCCCGTTTCCGGCTGGAAGGATTATAAATTGCCATGGCAAAATCTCCCTCCGCAGCTGCGATCAAGCGTTTTTCAATCTGCTCCCAGGGTGTCAGCAGGTCGCTTAAGCTGATGACACAAAAGTCATGGTTTAAGGGCGCTCCCAGCACTGCTGCCCCGCTGCTGGCAGCGGTGATCCCCGGTATCACCTGAATCTCACAGTCCGGATATCCCTTCCCCAGTTCCAGCATCAGGGATGCCAGACCATAGATTCCCGCATCGCCACTGCAGACCAGCGCCACCTGTTTCCCCTCTCCGGCCTTTTCAAAGCACAGCAGACATCGTTTCTCCTCCTGACGCATGGGTGTCGACAAAAGTTCTTTCCCGGCATATTGTTCCCGGATCAGATCCAGGTACACCGTATAGCCCACGATTACATCACTTTCCTCCAGAATCTCCTTCGCCTGCTCCGTCATCATGTCCCCGGAACCGGGTCCGATTCCCACCACATAGATACATTTACTCATGGAATTTCAGCCTCCGTTTTTTCTTACACTCCTCACTCAGCCTTGCCAGGGCAAAGGTCATGCCGTCCCCCGCCGTCTTTGGCACCAGGATGGTTCCACCGCCTGCCGCTGCTGCCGCCGCCCGCTCACAGACGTTATCCACGCCGACGGTCTGCTCCACGAAGCCGGATGCCGTGTAGCTTCCCGGCAGTGCCATAAGCTCTTTTGCCTGAAACACACAGAAGGGACGCCGCAGCCGCTGGGCCAGTTCCAAAAGTCCCGGTTCTTTACTCTTGACATCAATAGAGGCGATGGCAGCCACCTCCTCCAGCCGCAGGGTGCCCTTGTCCTGCGCCTGCCGTAGCACCTCAAGCATCTCCTCCGGGGACTTTCCCTTTTTGCAGCCGATTCCCAACACGTAATCCCGCGTGGTAAGGATCAGATCTGCCTTTGTCTTCCCACTGTTTTCCGGCGAACACACAGCGATTCCCGGCGTTAAAGGGTCATCCTCCCCCGAACCCGTGTCAAAAGACAGTGGCATGAGATTCTCCGGCAGCCCACAGTCCATAAGCACCTGCCTTTCCATGCCTTCCACAGCCACCCCGGTCTTTTCCCCCCGAAGCAGCCTGGCAGACACTTTGGCGATTCCTGCCGTATCCGTAACCGTCAGATTATTTTTTCTGGCAAAGACATCTGCCGCAAACACCCCATTGACGTCTGTGGCGGTGGTAATCACCGGCATGGCACCGAGACCTCCGGCCAACTGCATCGCCAACTCATTGGCCCCGCCCAGATGTCCCGACAGCAGCGGAATCACAAAGCGTCCCTGTTCATCCACCACCAGAACGGGACTATCCGTCCTTTTACTTGCGGCTTGTGCCGCCACCGCCCGGACCGCAATGCCTGCCGCTCCCACAAATAGAAGAGGCGCACCGGCAGTAAATGCCTCTGCCGTCCACTGCTCCAGGGTCTCCTGCTTCCTGATCCGAAGCGTAGTTTCAGACTTTACCCAGGTTCCTCCGCAGAGCAGGGGAACCGTTCCATAATCCACAGAAAGTGGGATTGTCCCTATTTGATTGATCAGATTTCTTCCCCTGTCGGAGAAAGCTGCTGCATATATTTTCATTTCCTGCTCTTTCTGAATTCTGTCTCAAAATCTGCCGCATACAGTCTTGACTTTGCATAATGGCGGTGCGTGATCACATCCCCCACCAGCACCAGAGCCGTCTTCGTGATTCCATGTTCTTTCGCGGTTTCTGCCAGTTCCTCTACGGTGCAGACAAAGGCCTGCTCCTCCTGCCAGGTAGCCTTATACACAAGAGCCGCCGGCGTCCCCGGCTCATAGCCCCCTGCCATAAGGCGCTCACTCAGTTCCTCCAGCATCCCGGTACTCAGATAAATGGCCATAGAGGCATGGTGTGCCGCAAAGCTCTCGATGCTCTCTTTCTCCGGCACCCCGGTCCTGCCCGCCATCCTTGTGATGATCAGAGACTGGGAAACCTCCGGAAGGGTGTATTCCAGGTTCAGGGAAGCCGCTGCCCCAAAGCAGGCGCTCACACCCGGACAGCTTTCATAAGCAATGCCTTTTTCGTCCAGTTCGTCCATCTGTTCACGCACCGCCCCATATATACTCGGCTCTCCGGTGTGAAGTCTAACCGTAATTAAATTTTTCCCCTCCGCTTCCTCCATAACCGCCAGAACCTCTTCCAGCGTCATTTTTGCACTGTTATAAATCCGGCAGTCCTCCTTTGCGTAGGAAAGCAGCTGGGGATTCACCAGCGAGCCCGCATAGATGATCACATCTGCCTTCTGTAAAAGGCGCATCCCTCTCACTGTGATCAGATCCGGCGCACCGGAACCCGCTCCGACAAAATATACCATTGCCTGTTCTCCTTATCTTTGTATCTGCTTATTTTCTGTCCGCGTCCTCCAGAAGCTTTGCCAGAAGCTCTCCGGCACCGGGGGTACAGCCAAGCTCTCCGAATTCTCTGGAATAGACCAGACATTCCACCTTGATCTTTCCGTCTCCTCGCTTATCCAGATAGAAAGCAACATGCTCCATAATATCCAGCATCACTGCTTTTCGAAGTTTTTCCTCCGTTATCCCGGCCAGAGCCTCCTCCGTTGTCAGGCTCCCCAGAATCCCCTTTAAGCAGTCCCGGTCTGCCCCCTGTCTTATGGCAGCTGCCGCCAGAAGCTCCATTCGGCAGTCCGCCTCCTTCGAGTGGGTGTTCATTATCCCCCCCGCCAGCTTTACCAGCTTACCGATGTGTCCGGTCAGGAGCATTTCCTTAAAACCTAGTTCTGCCGCCATGTCGATAGCCGCCCCGATATAATTGCTGCACTTCACACTGCGGTCCAGATCATAGCCATATTGCTCCCTCATAAAATCCAAGCCATAATTTCCCGGGGAAACAGCTATGACATCCGCCCCCTCCTGGCGCCGCTGGCGCAGCTCGATATGGATGGTTTCCAAAAGTGCCTGGGTACTCATGGGCTCAACAATCCCGCTGGTCCCCAGAATGGAAATTCCACCCTCGATTCCAAGCCTTGGATTAAAGGTTTTCCTGGCAAGGACTTCTCCCTCCGGGACAAAAATCGTAACGGAAACACCGCCATGATAATCAAAAAGCCCGCAGACCTGCCGAACTTCCCTTTCGATCATTTGGCGGGGCACATGGTTGATAGCAGCATTCCCCACCGGCTGGTCTAATCCCGGCCGTGTCACACGGCCCACCCCGGTACCTCCATCTATGGATATTTTCACAGCTTCTCTATTCCTGTCAGTATGGATTTCCATCCCTTCTGCAGTTTCACCGTCCCCCATCAATTCCACACAGGCACAGATCAATGTCTGGTCCGTAACATCCGGATCGTCTCCCGCATCTTTGACCACGCCACAGGACAGACGATTTTCACCCCTGACAATAACAACAATATCCGGCGTGTATACAATCCCTGCCGGGGTTTTAATACTGATACTTTTTTTCTCCTGCCCGCTCAAAAGCATGTACGCAGCCGCCTTTGCCGCTGCGGCGGCACAGCTTCCGGTGGTAAATCCATACCCCATAAAATGCTCCCTATATCATACCATAAAGCAGCGCGTTTACAATGGCCGCTGCCACATTGCTTCCACCTTTTCTCCCCCGATTGACAATATAGGGAAGATCCGTCTTGAGGATCAGCTCCTTTGCCGCCTCCACGTTCACAAATCCCACCGGAACGCCAATCACGAAGGCCGGTCTCCACCCCCTGTTCTGCATCAGTTCGTACAGACTGACCAGAGCCGTAGGGGCATTTCCAATGGCAAATATCACGGGCTTGGGGATTCTGGCGGCGTGCTCCATACTGACGGCCGCGCGGGTAAGCTGCCTTTTCTTTGCCTCTCTTGCAATCTCCTCCTCCGCCATAAAGCAGTGGGCCTGACCCCCAAACTCTGCCAGCTTCTTCTTGTTAATTCCCGCCAGCGCCATATTGGTATCCGTGACCACGTCTGCCCCCTCCCGGATCAGCTTCCTTGCAGTTTCCACTGCATGTTTCGAATAAGTCATGGTCTTTGCGTAGTCAAAATCTGCGCTGGTGTGAATGACACGCATGGTGACATCACGCTGTTCCTTTGGAAGATGAATGCCCCGCTGCTCCAGTTCTGCGTCAATGATCTCAAAGCTTCTCTTCTCAATATCTCCCGGAAGAATGTATTCCAATTCCACAATCAGTCCCTCCTGTCTGCCTGTCATAGGTATCCCGTCTGTCATCTACATCTGCTGGCACATCATGACCTGTACAAATCAGAGACTGCCTGCAGCAGCTTCTGGTTTTCCTCCGGTCCCCGTACCGCAATCCGGTAATACCCCGGATCCAATCCCGGATAGTTGGAGCAGTCCCGGATCAGGATCCCCTTTTCCAGTAATTTATCGTACAACGGTAGCTTCGTCCGAAGCAGTAGAAAGTTTGCTTTCGATGGATATATAACGAAATCCCCGCTTTCCATCTTTGTTAATTCCTGATATATTTTTTCTTTTTCGCTGTCTATTATCAACCTGGTTTCTTCAATAAATTGTTTTCTATCCCATTTTCCCGAGGGTGTCCCCATCACTGCCAGTCCCGTCTCCTGTGCCAGAACCGACAGGTTCCACTCCGGCAGCTGCCGTGCAATCCGGCTGCAGAAATCTACGGAAGCAAACAGATATCCCAGCCTCACCCCCGGCATTCCATAAATCTTTGTAAAGGCGCGAAGGATCACTAGATTATCAAAGGAAGAAAGCAGCCTGACAGCACTCTCCTGCCCCGTGAACTCAATAAAGCACTCGTCCAGAAGCACCAGAATGTTCTTTTGCTGACACCGCAGCAAAATCTGAGACAGCAGCTTCGGGGCAGTCAGCCGCCCCACGGGATTGGAAGGATTCGCAAGGATCAGTATATCCACATCCTCCGTCAGCGCCTCCAAAAACTCCTCCGTGATGGCAAAACCGTCTGTCTCCTTTAACACATAGTTCTCCACTGCTGCATTTACCATTCCCGCCGCCCAGGTGTATCCCGCGAAGGCCGGCTGCGGAATCAGTACATGCTTCGGTTCAAAGGCATGCATGACCGCCGCCAAAAGCTCCGATGCCCCATTGCCGCAGAGAACCTGATTTCTGCCAAGGCCTTCACTTTTCCCGATGGCCTCCCTAAGTCTCCCATTGCCAGCCTCCGGATATACCCCATAGGACGAAGCCCCACGCAAAATCCCTGCACGTATTTCCTCGCCGATATCCAGGGGATTGATATTCACCGAGAAATCAAGCCGAATGTTGTGATTGTAAATGTCCCCTCCGTGAACACAAAACTGTGGCATGCCCTTTCCTCCCTGATGTAAATTCTCCGCTTCATCTGTCAAAATGTCCTGCTGGCAGATGACGATCTCCAATTCTCTTTAGTATACCACAAATTCAGGTCAAAAGCCCCATGATCAGCAAGCATAATATCTCACACAGAAATGCTGTGCGGTAAAGCAGCCGGTTGGCACGGCGAATATCCTCATATTCCACCGGTCTTATGTCATCACCGATGGTTGGTTTCCTTACTATTTTCCCAAAATAACTGGCATCACCGGCGAGACGGATGCCAAGGCTTCCCGCACAGACCGCCTCTGTCTGGGCGGCATTGGGGCTGGCGTGCCGCAAACGATCCCGCCTCCAGATCTTCCATGCATTTTTTCCGTCAAAATCCCGCCCCGGCAGCAGACTTACAAAAATCATCAGCAGGGCACTTATGCGGGAAGGAAGAAAATTCATCCCATCATCCAGCCTCGCTGCGCATCTTCCAAAATACAGATATTCCTCATTCTTATAGCCAAGCATGGAATCCATGGTATTCACTGCCTTATAAAAAAAGCCAAGCACCGGTCCCCCCAGCGCCAGATAAAGCAGAGGAGCGATAACACCATCCGAGGTGTTTTCCGCCACCGTCTCCACCGCGGCTCTTGCAACTGCTGCTTCATCCAGCTGTCCGGTATCCCGTCCCACGATCATGGATACCGCCTGTCTTGCCCCCGGCAAATCCTTTGCCTCCAGCCGCTCATAAACCTTCATACTCTCCACCTTCAGGCACTTCAGAGCCAGAATCTGATAAGTCATCAGGGTCTCCAGCATGCATCCCAGCACCGGATGAAGCCAATAGCCCCCCGCCAGAATCCCGCCGGATACCAGTACCGTAGAGGAAAGGACCACAAGCACCAGCATAAGTCCTCTCTTTTTCTTCTGTCTGTCCGTAAGCCCGGACCGGTTCCAGCGCTTCAGCCTTTCGATCAGTCCTCCGATCAGCCGGACCGGATGAGGCAGCCAGTGGGGATCCCCCACCAGCAGATCCAGCAGGACCCCCGCTGCAAACGCGATACAATGATATCTCATAGTTTCTCCTTTATCTGCATTTTCACAGTTCCTCCCTGCAGCAAAATACCGCAGTGATAACCTCTCCCATTGGCCACCTGATAATCATAGAAATCCCCTCCGGCATAATGACTGAGGAGTGCCATAATGGTGCCACCATGCACCAGTGCCGCCACCCGGACAGTACCTAAGGAGCCGCACTCCGGACACCATCTCTGCTGCAGCCTCTCCGAAAGGAGTTCCAGCACATTTTCCATGCCACAGATCGTGCGGCAGACAAATTCCTGCCGGTTTTCCCCGCCGGGAAACGCAATGGTCCCGCCACTGTCGATCCAGGCCTGATAATCGGGGTTATTCTTTAACTGTTCATAGTTCTTTCCCTCAAAACGCCCAAAATCCATTTCCTTCCACTCCGGCACTTCCATAACTGTAACCGAAGGAAACAAAAGTGTAGCGCTCTGCAGGCAACGCTGCATGGGACTTGCAAATACCAGTTCCGGAATGGGAAGTTTCCAATCCAATGCTCTTTCCTTAAGCTGCCGGATTCCCTCCGCGCTGAGGGGCTCATCGGTCTGACCCAGATAACGATGTTCCTCATTAGAAACCGTACTTCCATGCCGTATCAGATATAATTCTATTTGATTTTTTATTTGATTCTTTGCCCGATTCCGCATATCACACGCTCCACCCGCTCTGCCCGTGAGGCAATTTCTATCAGCATCCGCCCCAGCCGCTCCCGGTATTCCCGTTCAAAGGGATCCACGGGAACAATGCCATTTCCCACCTCATCACTGATGATGACACAGTCGGGATGTTCCTTCAGATATCTTTCTGCCTCCTCCTCCGGCGAGGCTCCCTCCTTCATTTTCCCCTTGAACCACAGGTGAAACTCGTTCCAGATCCGTCCCTCCTGAACCTCTCTTTTTGTTAAAACATAATTAAATTTCCCTTGTTTGTATCCTCCAATATAGAGTTCCATGGATTACTCTCCTTTACATCCAAAGGGTCACATCTGCCCATACACTTGTGGCTGCCGATGCCAGCACCATGGCGCACTCGCAGACCGTCACAAAATACCCTGCCGTATCGCCCGTAATGCCTTCCAGTTCTTTCCGGCTGCGATACACGTAATAGCCGTAGCTGATCACCGCCGCAAAAATCACCGCAAGTCCCCGGATCCACGATATATACACCATAAACCCACAGCACACAAGAAGCTGCACATACAACACGATCTTCACTTTCCGTTCATCGGCACTCCCCGCAAACTGATGAAGCATTCCTTCTTTCCTGGCAGAGGGAAGACTGACCACTCCTATAGCGCTCAGGCACCGCGCCAGGAAAAAGCCAAAGCAGTATACCTTTAGGGAGCGGCTGTCCATAATCTGCGCAAAACCTGCCAGGTAAATCAGTCCATATGCCGCCAGCATAATCACGGAAAAAGCCCCGATGTGGGAATCCTTCAGTATTTCAAGTTTTCTTTCCCGGGACTGGTACGAGTGAAACGCATCCATGGTATCCATATATCCATCCACATGGATTCCGCCGGTCACCAGCAGTGGAATCGCTGTCCCCACCAGAACATAGGTGAGTGTGCCTATACCAAGCCATGCCGCCAGCCTAAACCACAGCCAAACCAGCCCCCCGATCACCACTCCAACCCATGGGAAAAAGCACATGCTGTAGCGCATATCCTCATCTTTCCACTCAAATATGGGCATGGGAATCTTGGAATAGGTTGAAAAGGCAATTGCCAACGATTTTAAAATCTTCATTTCATTTCTCCTTCAGTATGACAGGAATTCCTACCACCACTTCCACAACCTTTTCCGCCATTGCTGCAAGCTTCTCATTGACCAGAGCGATAGCGCGAAGGTACGCCATGGCAGCCTCATCATAGCAGATGCCATCCTCAAATACGTTGTTGCTGACCACCACCAATTCTTCCACTTCCTGTTCCAGAGCATGGATTCCTTGAAGCACCAGCTGCGCTGTCTGTTGTTCTCCACGTATTTCTTCGGGCAGGAACATCTCATTGGCCACCAGATTCGACACACACTCCAGCAAAGCTGCCTCCCTACTCGCAGAATTTTTCTTCTGCCCCATCCGAAGCTTTTGGATTTTCTCCGCAGCCAACGCAAGCTCCTTTGGCTGCTCCACCGTAGTAAATCCCTTCCCTTTACGAAGACGGCGGTGTCGATCCACCCGTTTTAAGGATTCCTCGTCTTCTGCCTGCATGGTGGCAATATAAAATTTGTCAGAAAAACCATCCAGCAGCCCCTCAGCATATTCCGACTTACCACTTCCGCTTCCTCCAATCACCAGTGTTACCATGAATTTCACTCCACTTCTTTATCGAAGAAACGCTCATATTGGGCAATTTCCATATTCTCAAAGGTTGTCTGCTGCGTGTAGAGTGCCATTGCCAGATCCAACAGAGAAAAGAGCATCACTGCCCCCGTCCCTTCTCCCAAGCCAAGTCCTGCGTCAATCACCGGATGAAGCCCCAACTGTCTGGCCACTTCCTTCGCTGCCGGTTCCTTGCTCAGATGAGATGCAAGCAGATATTCTTTTACGCCTGGTACCATTTTCTCTGCCGCCAATGCTGCCACAGAGCTGATCAGACCGTCTAAAACCACCGGCACATGATAGAGTGCACCTCCGATACATACTCCTGCCATACCGGCGATATCAAGGCCTCCGAAGGTTCTTAAAATCTCCAGCCCATCCATCCGGGAAACAGGATAGTTGGAAAGTGCCTCTTCGATAACCTCCTTTTTGTGAAGCAGTCCCTCGTTATCGAGTCCTGCCCCTCTTCCCGTTACCTCTGAGGCCTTCAGACCCAGTAAGGCCGCAGCTACCGCACTGCTGGTGGTGGTATTGCCAATGCCCATTTCTCCTGTCCCAAGGATCCCAAAGCCGGCATTTTTGCACTCTTCCACCAGCGTTATTCCCACGGAAACCGCCTGGAGAGCCTCCTCCTCTGTCATAGCCGGTTCCACCAGAAAATCTCTGGTGCCATGCATTACTTTGCAGTCCCGGACGCCAGGAATCGGCTGATTGGAATTAATCCCGATGTCCACGGGAATCACTGTCACCCCTGCCCGCACTGCCATCTTACCTACCGAACTTTCCTGCCGGCCCATGAATCCCGCCACGATTCCGGTAACCTCCTGCCCTGACTGACTGACACCCTCAGCAACAATCCCGTTGTCTGCACAAAAGTTTAGTATTCCCCTGTGCTCCAGAGACAACACCGTTGTCCCCTGGATGGCACCGATTTTTGCCACCATCGCCTCAAACTCTCCCAATCCGTCCAAGGGCTTTGCAATGCCGTCCCAGATTGCCTTAACCTGTTCTGCAATTTCATCACTGGGTCTGTCTATTTTCATTTCCATCAATTGCTTGCGTGTCAATTTCACTTCTATCCTGCCTCTGTATGTCCCAATCTGTCTTACTGTACACTTTATCTAAAACTCATATATATCATGATATGAGGGTCAAAAGGTATTTTGCCCCTCATTTGATACACGAATTGCTCCGTTGCTACGCAACTCCCGCAATTCTACACACAT
>ONEJ01000074.1 GCA_900316805.1 uncultured Lachnospiraceae bacterium | reverse complement strand
TTTATTTTTTGACCTGTCAAGGATGGCGGCAGGATGGCGATAACCTAAAACATTTGGGGCTAAACCCATAAGAAAAATGATTGACCCCTTTTTCTATTACCTCGGATGCAGTCTTTGCATCCTTACCCTTAAAATACTTGTCATAAATTCCAACTGAAATCTTGATTGATTTCTCCTGCTTTTTCCTTTCTGCCGTCTTGCCACATACAATTTCTTCCACATCAGAAGCCCTCACACCGTCTTCTCTTAGTCTGATAGCCATTTCCTTTGTTATCTTTTTACCGGTAGCAATAATAGCCTTCTGGACATCCTCAGTGGTATATGACAGCTGTACTGCCACCAACAAAGCCATATCGCCCTTATCCAACAATTCTTTTATCTTCGGTATCACTTCATTGACTCTGAGAAGTCTTGCCACGGAACTGCCAGATAAACCGTATTCATTTCCAAGGCTGTCTCTATTTTTCATAAGGTGGTCACCGTGACCACCATTTTCTTCTTTTCCCTCAAGTATGGATAATTCCCTAATGATATCTTCTCGATTACGTTGATAGAGGATTTTGTTGTACCGCTCAGCAAGAACAGCTGCCTTTTCGGATATGGCCAAATCAGAGAAGGATCTCTGCATAAGATTTGTTTCGATGACATAGATATAAGCTTCTTCTTCAGATAGGTCAGACTTAATAATTGCAGGTATTTCAGTAAGCCCTGCAAGCTTTGCTGCATTTGCTCTGTTATGGCCAGATAGCATTTCATATCCATCATCTGTCCTCAATACAATAACCGGATTAAGCACTCCATGTTCCCGAACACTTGCCACCATATCCTCTAAACGTTCATCCTCATACAAATGGAATGGATGATTATGAAACGGCTTGATATCTTTGATGGAGAGTAAGCTGATACCGTTTGCAGTATCAGCCACTACTGTATCTGTCAGCATATCCACCGCATCATTAAATATTTTTCTTATAGGTGCATTAGCCTTCATTAGCAATCAACTCCCTTCCAAGTTCTGTATAAGCTACAGTAGCATTGCATCCAGGCGCATATTCCAATAAAGGCTCAGCCTCATACTTCTTTTCAAACTTCTGCATCTCTGCATCCAGAAATGCCTGCTTCTTTTCTTCAATAAATGCTCTTTCTTCATTAAGAGTAATTGTCAGCTTACCATCCTCACACTTAACTAAAATAGGATCCCCGATATTGAATCCACACTGTTCCAACCACAGTCCCTGGAGCCTGAGCATTGGAGCTGTCTTATAACCATAACCACTAAAACTACTGACTTTTAACTCTCTGAACTCTTTCTTTTTTCTAACCATGATTTTGCTCCTTTCGATTTATGTACTATTTTGTTTGGAACTTCATTATAGGACATAGTCGCATGTCCTTTAGGTTTTCGAAAATATACATGGTCTTATGTCCAAATCTGTGTTATAATCTGTAGTTGGAATATTGCGCCGAATGGCGATGGAGGGTCTTTATAATGAGTGACGAAAACAAAAAGCCTGGTCGTAAATTGACTCAGGCTCGTAGAGAAGCGAATGCAAGATATAATAGTAAGTTTGTAGAGGTAAAAGTTCGTATGACACCAGAACATAGAACTGAGGTACAAGAGCATGCAGCCAGTATGGATGAAAGTGCCACTCAGTTTATCAATCGTGCCATCAACGAAACCATTGAGAGAGATCGTCAAAACAAAAAAGAACAATAAAACACCGGCAGGTTTGGAACAAATTCCTCTCCTGCCGGCTTTCTTTTTCTTATTCGTATTGATGCTAATTTAGAGCGATCCTTGGCCTCTGCTATATTCTTTACTATCTGTTCTTTTGATTTTCCGCGTGCCACCGAGTGCCACACCGAGTGCCAATTTTTTATAAGATACATGAATTTATAACAACTTATATATGAGTTCGAATTCTTGCAATCCCTTGATTTATAAGGCTTTATAGACATTTAAGGAGTTATAACAACTTATATGAAATAGGCTCGCATATTACGATTCCTAATTTCATAGAAGACATGTTTCTTTAATATCTGAATTTATAAACATATTTCATATTCAAAATCTGTTTGCACATGAAATATATTTATAAGTATGATAGGCTTAGTCTGTTTGCACCAATTATAATTTATTTGCACCAATTTGACACCAATCGCTCCGTATGAGGTAGTATAATATAGGACAATATAGTAAAAGCAAAAATAAAGGAAAGTATTGAAAACACTGTATTCTCAATACTTTCCTTATGTTTCTAAAATACTTAGGAATTACTTTGCATAATCAACAACACGTGATTCCCGGATCACATTGACCTTGATCTGTCCCGGATATTCTAATTCAGATTCAATCTGCTTTGCAATATCACGAGCCATGAGAACCATGTCCGCATCGCTGACCTGTTCAGGAACTACCAAGATTCGAATCTCTCTACCTGCCTGAATCGCAAAAGATTTCTCTACCCCCTTATAACCATTGGTAATCTCTTCCAGCTGCTGTAAGCGGTTAGAATAGGTTTCCAGTGTCTCTTTTCTGGCGCCCGGTCTTGCTGCGCTGATGGTATCAGCTGCCTGTACCAGACAGGCAATCAGACTCTCCGGTTCTACATCCCCATGATGAGACTCTACCGCATTGATCACCGTTGGTAACTCCTTATACTTTCTGCAAAGCTCTACGCCAAGCTGAATGTGGGAGCCTTCCATATCATGATCCACAGCTTTTCCAATATCGTGCAGTAATCCTGCACGCTTGGCAAGACGAACATCCTCACCGATCTCAGCTGCAAGAAGACCTGCAAGCTGGGCAACCTCGATAGAATGCTTCAATGCGTTCTGACCATAGCTGGTACGGAACTTCATCTTACCTAAAAGTCGAACCAATTCCGGATGAATACCATGAAGACCAACCTCAAGTACTGCTGATTCTCCCTCCTCACGGATCATGGTCTCAACTTCTTTCTGTGCCTTCTCAACCATTTCCTCGATACGTGCCGGATGGATACGTCCATCCACGATCAGCTTCTCAAGGGCAATTCTTGCCACTTCTCTTCGAATCGGATCAAAGCTTGATAAGATAACAGCCTCCGGTGTATCGTCGATAATCAGATCCACGCCGGTCATGGTTTCAAGAGTTCGGATATTACGTCCCTCTCGTCCAATGATACGCCCCTTCATCTCATCATTCGGAAGCTGCACAACGGAAATTGTTGTCTCTGCCACGTGATCCGCAGCACACTTTTGAATAGCAGTAACAACATACTCCTTTGCTTTCTTGGCAACCTCTTCCTTCGCCTGTGACTCCATTTCCTTGATCATTTTCGCAGTATCGATCTTGACATCTTCTTCCACGGTCTTTAAGAGATACTCTTTTGCTTGTTCAGAGGTTAATCCGGAGATTCTCTCCAGTTCCTGTACACGCTGTTCATTAAGCTTTGCTACCTCAATCTTCTGCCTGTTTAACTCTTCCTCTTTGGCGTTAAACCCTGCTTCACGCTTCTCCATCATGTCGAGCTTCTTATCCAGATTCTCTTCCTTCTGGACGATTCGACGCTCGTTACGCTGAATCTCATTTCTGCGCTCTTTGATCTCCTTATCGAGCTCATTCTTGGATCGAATGGTCTCTTCCTTGATCTCGATCATAGCCTCACGCTTCTTTTCCTCAGCGGTCTTCACAGCCTCGTCGATAATTCCTCTCGCCTGCTCTTCTGCATTTCCGATTTTGGAATTTGCAGCCCGCTTCTGGTATTCTGCAGAGATCAGCCATCCGGCAACAGCAGCAATTATAATTGCGATAACAACAACAATAATTGGAACTTGTGGCACAGGAGCACCTCCTTTATTAAGTTTTCATTGTACATATAACAAAAAGAAATAAAAATTTTCCATGTCATAATTCTACAACATATTAATTTTATCCTTTTTGCTTAATCATGTCAAGAGATACTGCCCTGGATTGGTTTAAAAATTCCAACTACTTTGTTACAGTTCACAGGTATGTGAACAGTAACACTACTTTTTCATCTCCCGCAAGATATCACTGCTTTGAAAGCCTCTCCTTAAAAGATACTGATAAGTCCGCCTAAATTCCTTCGGATCCGTCTCATCCGGCACGTAATGCCGTTTCCGGAGCAGGGCTTTGATCTGCCCGGACTCATCACTTTCATATTCCTCCAGCAGAGCCTCCTCTGCATTTTCTTTGGAAACGCCCTTCTGCCCCAGTTTCATGAGTATCTGGCGTCTGCTCATCTTCTCCTGGGAATACCGGACAAAATTGCAGGCATAACGGAAATCATCCAGATAATGATACCTCTTCACATAATCCACAGCCTCATCAATGCAGACGGCCGGATACTCCCCCGCCTTCAGCTTATCCCGAAGCTGCTTCTCCGTGCGGTCCATCCGCTCCAGCAGGTGCAGGGCACGTTTCTTGGCACGCTTTCCCACCACCTCATGAAGCAGCTTCTCATAATCTGCTTCGGTAATTTCTGCTCCCTCTGTGAGATGAAACTGCCTCGCTTCCGAGCTGTATAGAAGAAGCTCCGTCCCATTGTCCAGACGGACACGCTTCTTCCCATGCTCTGACGGTTCACAGGTTCTGACGGCCGGCATCTTTTATTCTTCCGGCTGGGACTCTGCAGCAGCTGCTTCCGCAGCCTCCCCGGTCTCATCCTCATCCTTGGCAAAATAATGCTCTCTCACCTTCTGCTCGATCATATCGCAGAAATCCGGATGCTCCCTGAGATAAGTCTTGGCATTCTCACGGCCCTGCCCGATCTTGTCTCCCTCATAGGCATACCAGGCCCCGGACTTGTTAATGATTCCCACATTGGCAGCAAGATCCAAGATATCTCCCTCCTTGGAGATACCCTTACCAAACATAATATCAAACTCAGCCTCCTTGAATGGCGGAGCTACCTTGTTCTTGACAATCTTCACCCTGGTATGGTTACCGATCACTTCTCCCGCCTGCTTCAGAGCCTCCACTCTGCGGACATCCAGACGGATGGAGGAATAGAATTTCAGCGCACGGCCACCGGTGGTGGTCTCCGGATTACCGAACATCACGCCCACCTTCTCACGCAGCTGATTGATAAAGATTACGATACAGTTGGATTTGCTGATCACACCCGTCAGCTTACGAAGGGCCTGACTCATGAGCCGGGCCTGTAAGCCCACATGGGAATCTCCCATATCGCCATCAATCTCTGCCTTCGGCACCAGCGCTGCCACCGAGTCCACAATCACGATATCCACCGCACCGGAACGAACCATCGTCTCCGTAATCTCCAGTGCCTGCTCTCCGCAGTCCGGCTGGGATATGTACAGATTATCGATATCCACACCGATATTCTTCGCATAAACCGGATCCAGCGCGTGCTCCGCATCGATAAAGCCTGCGATGCCGCCCCGCCGCTGAACCTCTGCCACACAGTGGAGAGCCACCGTAGTCTTACCACTGGACTCCGGTCCGTAGATCTCAATAATGCGTCCCTTCGGAAGTCCTCCCAGTCCCAATGCAATATCCAGACTTAAGGATCCGGTAGGTACCGTCTCCACATTCATATTCGCAGAATTATCTCCCAGCTTCATTACAGAACCCTTGCCGTACTGACGCTCGATCTGTGCAATAGCGGCATCCAATGCCTTTAATTTATCGTCCTTAGCCATAATACTCTCCTTTTTAATGCGAACTTATGTTCGTTTTCATGTTCTAATAGTAGTATACTTTGCAGATAATGTCAATATAAAATTTAAACAGGGGAAATAAAAAAAGACAACTGCAAATGCAGCTGCCTTTATTATAATGATTCCATTACGCTTCGTCA
Source organism: uncultured Lachnospiraceae bacterium (assembly GCA_900316805.1). Lineage (GTDB taxonomy): Bacteria > Bacillota > Clostridia > Lachnospirales > Lachnospiraceae > Roseburia. Next base: position 29,855 of record ONEJ01000074.1, on the reverse strand, counting down.
AGCAGAGACTTTAAGTAATTGACGATGGTATCCTTATCCTGAAGTCCCACCATCTTCTCCTGAAAGATTCCGTATTTCATAAAGATCAGCGTCGGAATGCTGACGATCTGGTAGTTCAGCGCTAAGGACGCCTCCTGATCCACATTTACCTTGCAGACCTTTACCTGATCTCCCATTTCCTCTGCAACTGCATCCACGATGGGGGACTGCATTTTGCAGGGGCCGCACCAGTCAGCCCAGAAATCGATAAGCACCGGCACCTTTGCCGCCAGCACCTCCTGGTCAAAATTCTCTTTGGTCAATTCAACAACACCCATGGTTTACCTCCTTAATGATTTTAGTTTCTTCCAAATTCCGTCAGCACCAGACCTTTATTCCGATCCAGTGTCATGCCGATACTCCACTCGTTGACAAACAAAAGCAGCGGATTGCCCTTCATATCGATGACCTTCTTCATATCTGAAGTTCCGGTAAGGCTGTCCACATCCACCTCGTCCTTGTTCTCGATCCAGCGGATATGCTCGTATGGAAGATTTTCCAGCCTTATTTCTACATTATACTCGTTTTCCAGCCGGAATTTCAAGACGTCAAACTGAAGTACACCTACCACACCTACTATAATTTCCTCCATGCCGCCTTTATATTCCTGGAAAATTTGGATGGCGCCCTCCTGCGCGATCTGGGTCACGCCCTTGACAAACTGCTTGCGCTTCATGGAATCCACCAGACGGACTCTCGCAAAATGCTCCGGTGCAAAGGTAGGGATTCCCTCAAATTGGAACTTGTCCTTTGCGGTGGTCAGGGTATCTCCGATGGAGAAAATACCCGGGTCAAAAATACCGATGATATCGCCTGCGTAGGCTTCATCTACGATTTTCCTCTCATCCGCCATCATCTGCTGGGGCTGGGCCAATTTGATCTGCTTGCCCCCCTGCACATGATAAACCTCCATGCCTGCATCAAATTTGCCGGAACAGATACGCATAAAAGCGATACGGTCTCGGTGGTTTTTGTTCATGTTAGCCTGAATTTTAAATACAAACGCGGAAAAATCCTCACAGAAGGGATCGATCATGCCGGTATCTGCCTTTCTGGCCATAGGTGCATAAGTCATCTGCAGGAAATGCTGCAAAAAGGTCTCCACACCGAAATTCGTAAGAGCCGATCCAAAAAATACCGGGGACAATTCTCCCTTCGTTACCAGTTCCAGATCAAATTCCGCCCCGGCGCCGTCTAAAAGCTCCATCTCCTCGTCTAACTGAGCCTTTTTCTCCTCTCCGATCTCATCGATCAGGGCCGGATCATCAATATCAATGATCTTCTCCGAACCCTCCTTCGTTCCCTTTAAGGTATCAGCGAAAGTCATGACCTTCTTGCTTTGCCGGTCATAAACCCCCTTAAATTCCTTACCGGAACCGATGGGCCAGTTGATGGGACAGGTGGCGATTCCCAGCTCATTTTCAATATCGTCCAAAAGCTCAAAGGTATCATTGGCATCCCGGTCCATCTTATTGATAAAAGTAAAAATCGGAATATGCCGCATGACGCAGACCTTAAAAAGCTTTCTGGTCTGAGCCTCTACGCCCTTGCTGGCGTCGATCACCATGACGGCAGAATCTGCCGCCATCAGGGTACGGTAGGTATCCTCCGAGAAGTCCTGATGTCCCGGTGTATCCAGAATGTTGATGCAGTAGCCGTCATAATTAAACTGCAGTACGGAAGAGGTTACGGAAATACCTCTCTGCTTCTCGATCTCCATCCAGTCGGACACGGCATGCCTTGCGGTAGCCTTTCCCTTGACGGAACCGGCCAGATTGATGGCCCCTCCATAGAGAAGAAATTTCTCTGTCAGGGTCGTTTTTCCGGCATCCGGATGGGAAATAATGGCAAAGGTACGTCTCTTTTCTATCTCTTTTCTCAAATCACTCACAGCTTTTCCTCCAAAAATCAGCACACTGTGATATATTTTACCCTAAAAGAAAAGGTTTTTCAACTTTTCATCAAAAAAAATCCCGCATCTCCCAAAAAGAGATACCGGGATTTTCATCTGCCCCCGTAACCTATGTAACATAATCTACTGTATCGGCGTAATCACGATCTTCTCCGGAGCAACGCCTGTCTTCCTTTTCACAATATCCTCCACCTGCGCCCGCTTTGCATCGGTAGCATCACCCATGTTCAGCACCACATCACAGCCGTCGTCGTTCATACTGACCACGACATCCGTGAAGCCTTTGGCCTCCAGAAGCATCTCCGCAGCCGACTCCTTTTCCGCGATATCCGTCAGTGACACCATCTTATCTACGGCCTCCTGTTTTTTGGCATCCTCCAGTGTCTCATTGTCAATGATGGCCTGCAGGGTCTCTTTATTTTTGGAGCGGACCTGCTCCCTGTTGAGCTTAACCTTCGCCGCATAATCCGAATCCCCTATAGCACTGGTAAGCACCGTTTCCCCCGGATTTTCCACATCCTCGGTGGAGGCCCAGGCAAGCTCTTCTTCGTCACTGATATCCGTCTTTAACCCCTCCTCCTGTATGGAAGCCTCCTTGGCATCCACATCGGTGTTTGCTGCAGTCTGGATTTCATTCCCGCTTCCGCCGTCGATTTTCCTGTCATAAGTGACATATCCGGCAATGGCGATCAGCACCGCAAGTGTCGTTATGACGATCTGATTCTTATGAATTCTTTTTTTCACTGCTGTTCCTCCTGCACTGACATTTTAAGTACTACTACCTTATGCGCCTCCAGTCCGAATAATGACATGACTGCATCAGAAATCTGTGTCACTACCCGCGGGCTGCCTCCCCCCTCGCATACCACCACGACGCCCTCCACCTTCGGCCTCGTCCTTCGGATGACATAGGGAGCCTCTTTGTCCCCACAATCATAGACCACCGTGGTTTCCTCGCTTTTAGTTTCATCCTTCACAGTATTTTTGTCCACATAGGTTTCTCCTTCGTCTGCCAGCGTGATCATTACCTTAGTCTGCCCTGCTCCCTCCATCCGGCTGATGAGCTTTTCCAGCTGTTTTTCCCGGGACGAGCAGTATTCTTCTTCCGTCTGCACCTGTGTCTCACCGCTCCGGCTCTCAGTTTCCCGGGTACTGTCCTCCGATGCCTTTTTTCCGTTTCCGGTGGGAACTGCGATGATCATGACCAGCACCCCCAAAAGGATCAGCACCAGAAAATCCGTTTTATTTTTCTGTCTCATTTTCTTCTCCAGCCATTGCCGGAGTTTTAAGAAATTGTTCAAAAATATCATCCCCCTTCTCGTAATATCCGTTGTCCGAAAGATCCTTTTCGATTTTCTCCAGCTGTCGGTGAAAATCCTCTCTTGCATCCCGGTTCATAAAGGAAAACACCGGTTCCAGCAGCACTGCCGCCATCAATGCCCCGATAAAAAAGCGGAAATATTTCCGGTAACTCTCTCTGGGAACCAGATAGGAGATCAGGAACAAAAACAATACGAAGATAAAATATTTTTCCACAAAAGAAAGTATGACCTGCATCATTTTCCCCCTAATACACAAAGCTTGTAGCTGCACTGATGATGGAAACCGTGATAAAAAAAAGCAGCACCACATCCACCATGATCCGCAGATAAATGCTGCAGCCCTGCCCCATATCATGGATGCAGCCGGCGATCCGCTTATCGCAGAAGGGCCACAGAAAGGCCGCCACCAGCCGGTACATCACATAAAAACAGAATACCTTGATCACCGGTGCAAAGCAGATAACACAAAGGAGGATCAGCGCTGCTGCCCCCAAACTGTTTTTGATCATCATACCGCAGCCCACCAGAATTTCCCCCACACCCCCAAAGGTATTTCCGATTCCGGGGATGGTGGAAAGGCCATGATAGACGCCACTGACGGACAAGCGGTCCTTCGCCGGTGCAAGAAATGACTGCACGACCCCCAGCCCTGTCACGGCGGCCAGCCCCAGTTTCAGGAGCAGCCGGATGCCATCCTCCAGAAACTGTGCCAGCTTGGCAAATTTGGATTCCTTGAAAAAATGATCCATCATCATAAGCAGGACAAATACACTTACCCCCGGCATAAGCAGAAAACGCATTCCCAGCTCCAGCAGATAGATCACGCCAAAGGCCGTCTCGTAAAATACCCCGGCGCTGGCGGCATTTCCCGACAGGAACAGGGTGGTGGCGTAGGTAGGTATAAAGGCAGTCATAAAGGAAACGGTATTTCCCACAGCCTCCTCCACCACGGAGGCAATCAGGGAAAAGGACTGCAGCAACAGCATCAGAACGCCTGTATATACTGCAAAAAACCCAATTTCGGATACGTATTCCTGCTTCGTCGCAAGAATCCTGCCAAACAGGGCAAACAGAAGAGAAACTGCCAGAAGCTCCGCAAACAATGGACGGGCGGCGGCAATTTCATAAAAAAACAGGTCAAAGACATATTCGCAGATCATCCCCCCATCGATACCATCGGTTCCCTTTTCCACAAAGGCCTCCACCATATCGCGAAATTCCAGTTTTTGTGGCAGATTTTCCGGCTCCCAGCCTGCATCTTCCATTTCATCCAGATCCAGCTCGGCCATGATCTGCTCCAGGTAATCCTGCTCTATTTCATTCTGCTCCCTGTCTTCCTGTTCTTCCAGTTCTGCATCTTCCTGCTCTGTGACTCTCTGTTCTGTGTCTCTCTGTTCTGTGTCTCTCTGTTCTGATTCACTTTGTGCAGCGTCACGCATTTTGATTTGCTGCGTCACTGTTGTTTCCAGCATGTACTCCTGTGCTTTTGTCTGTCGTGGTTCCGGCATGCACACAAGTAATATCACCACTGCTGCACAAACCAATCTCCACAGACATTTTTTCATCTTCTGTTCCCGGCCACCCCTTCTGTTTCCTTCTGCTCTCTCCCCTTCCTTTCTCTGCCTTACCGCTCTCATATGCCACCTCCCTGCAGCAGCTTCCCGATCATGCTGACCAGACAGGTCAGTTCCGGTATGGATAGCGCAATAATGGATATTTTCGCAAAAAGTTCCACCTGCCCTGCGACAGATCCATATCCTGCCTCTCTGCAGATGGAAGCAGCAAAATCCGCAAGATAAGTGATCCCAAGCATTTTTAACAGCGCCGTAAAAAAGGATTTGTCCACCGGAAGATACTCCGTCAGCCCACCCAGGAATTCGATGACTATGTAAATTCTCGTCAGCACATAGCCGAAGATCAGCATTGCCGCTGCCACTGCCACCAGCAGGGACAGCTCACTTTTTTCTTTTTTTAAAAGCAGCGCCAGAAAAACCGCCGTAATTCCAATGACTCCGATTTTTATCATCATAACTATAATTCAAAAAGCGTTTCCATGGTCTGAAACAGTTCACTGATGCAGGGCACGATCCAAAACAGGACAATAATAAGGCCTGCAAGGCTGATCAGAAACGCCTGCTCCTCCCTTCCGCTGTGCTTCAAGATCTGACTCAGTACGGCAACAACAATGCCCACTGCTGCAATTTTAAAAATGATTGCTACACTCATCCCGACTCCTAAATAAACAAAATAATCAGTATCGTTCCCCCCAGCATTCCCACAGGCATGTACACCTTCCATTTCCGTTCCATGTCCCTTTTCTCCCCGGTCATGACCTCCTCCATCCGCTCACCGCAGACCTTGATACAGCGCAGACACTCTTCACTGCTGCTGCCGAAAAAAGCATCACCTGCATCCAGAAAAATCCTGTATGCCTCTTCCTCCAGAGGAAGATCTGCTCTTTTTTCCCGCAAAAGCTCCTGCCACACCTGCATCCCGGAGGGAAAGGTATTCGTTTTCAGCCGTTCCTTCAGTTCCTCCAGAAGATCCTTCATCTGAGGCACCCGGCATTCACATTCCTCCAGAAAATCATAGAGTCTCATATGCTCCTTAGAAAGTGCATACTTCCATTCTGCCAAAAGTCGGATACATTCCCCCATGAACATCTGCTGTCGCCTTTTTCTTTCCTGCCAGGAAAAAAGCATCCCTGCGCAGCCCGCCAGAATCAGAGCCATTCCCATCAGCTTTCCCATCATCAATTTCTCCAAAGACACTTTCCCTGCCCATCACAGATTTCCATAGTTCTTGTGCCGTTCTCCTGCCGGCAAATTCCCACCAGACGAAGCTTTGGAAGAATTTCTTTTAACCCGTTCTGCATCAAACGATCCAGCACCTCTTCTTTTTTCCCGGCGTGGATGGTTGCCAGCACAGACACCCCACATTTCGCACTTTCCTTCACCGCCGCAAAGTCCTCCGGAAGTCCCAGCTCATCCACCGCGATCACCTCCGGCGACATGGACCGAAGAAGCATCCGCATTCCCTGCTCCTTGGGACAGTTATCCAGTACATCGCACCTGGGTCCCAGATCATTCTGGGGCACGCCTCTATGGCAGGCAGCAATCTCCGACCGCTCATCCACCACACCTACCTTCAGTCCCCGCCGACTGCCATCCCCTGCGGAAAGGCATCGGATCGTATCCCGCAGATAAGTGGTCTTTCCAACACCCGGCGGCGCATAAATCATCGTGTGATAAATGCTCTCCCCATGATAGATCCAAGGTATCAGAGGCCTGGCACACCCCTTCTTCTCATGGGCGATCCGGACATTTATGCCATTGAGCTGGGACAGTGCATCCATTTCGTTGTATGTACCCTTTTTCCGATAGCTGGTCCTTCCGGACACCCCCACCCGGTGTCCCCCCTCCACGGTAAAAAATCCCTGCCGCAATTCCTCCTCCAGCGCATAGACGGAATAACCGCTCAGATAATTGAGCATCTCCCTCAGCTGCTCCCCCTTCAGAACCCCAAATTTTTTTGTCTTTTCATCCCCATATATGATTTCCAGCGGTTGTCCCACACGAAGCCGGATCTCCTCGGCACCTTCCAGATCCATAGGGCCGATCTGCTTACGGAAATCCACCGGAAGATAGTGAAATAATTCCATGACACACACCCTTCTCTATTTTCTTTTGGTTTATACAAAATTTCATAACTGTTCAGTACCCTCACAGTTACGAAGCAAAAATGCATTTAACAAAAAAAGCCATAGGGACGTTTGTCCCTATGACTCATTTATATGTTTATGCCTCTCTTTTAGAACCAGATTTGCCTGTTTTTGCTGATTCCTGTTCATTCGCCAGCTGAACACCTATGTGGTATTTTTGATTACATACGATCAGGGGCGGAGAAGCCCAGCACATCGATACAGGTTTCCAGAATTCCTTTTGTCAGCATAAGAAGTCCGATGTAGGATTTCTGGATATTCTCATCCTCCTCGGAGAGAATCTTCGTCTCATGATAGAAGCTGTTGAAGGCATTGGCCAGCTCATAAATATAAGCACAGATCTTATGAGGTGCTGTCTCCTCGAAGGCGTTCTCCATCATGGCATTGAAGCGGGCCAGCACTAACATCAGGTTCTTTTCACTGGCTGAGTGAGCCCCTGCAACAGCCTCCGTCGGAAGTGTTTTACCGGTCTGCTCATATTTTCGTAAAATGGACTTGATTCTTACAATGGTGTAGAGAATGTAAGGTCCTGTATTTCCCTCAAAGGAAGTAAACCGCTCAATATCAAAAACGTAATCCTTGCTGGCCTGGTTGGAGAGATCCCCGTACTTCACAGCTGCCAGCGCCACGGTCTTTGCGGTCTTTTCCACCTCGTCATCGCTGATGTCGAGATTTTCCTTTTCCTTCTGATTCTCCTTAATCTTCTTCAGCATCTCCTGATTGATTTCATCCAGCAGATACTCCAGACGCATAACGCCGCCCTCTCTGGTCTTGAAAGGCTTGCCGTCTTTTCCGTTCATGGTTCCAAAACCGATGTGCTTTAATTCCACATGGTCATCCACCAGACCGGTCTTTCTTGCGCAGCGGAATACCTGGACAAAGTGCATGCTCTGTCTCTGATCCGTCAGATAAATAATGGCATCGGGATTGTAATCCTGCACGCGCATGACAATGGTAGCAAGATCCGTGGTACTGTAAAGGGATGCACCGTCGGATTTTAAAATGATACAGGGCGGGATTTCCTTGGTGTCCGTTTCCTCTGCCACATCCACCACAAGAGCGCCCTCGCTCATATGAGCAAATCCCTGATCCTTCATTTTCTGTACCATGTCCGGGATATAGGGCTGTGCATCGGACTCACCCTTCCACAGCTCAAAGGATACATTTAAATTGTCATAATTCTTCTTCAGATCCGTAACAGACACCTTTAAAATGTGATCCAGCAGGGCGCGGTAACCTCTTCTTCCGCTCTGCAGCTCACTGGTTGCCTCCATGGCAGCCTCCCGGTATGCGGCATCTTCCTTACTTTTTCCACTGGCGGTGGGATAAATCTCCTCCAGTTCGGAAATGGTAAATGGAGGCTCTGTAGGATACTCACCGGTATAGCTTTCATCATAGTACACCAGATCCGGTTTCCGCTCCTTAAGCTCCACAATGATCAGTCCCATCTGCAGACCCCAGTCTCCCAGATGCACATCACCGATCATGTTGTGCCCCATATATTTTCCAATACGCTTCACGCTCTCGCCGATGATTGCGGAACGCAGATGTCCCACATGCAGTGGCTTTGCCACATTTGCTCCGCCGTAATCCACTATGATGGTCTTGGGATTTTCGGCCTTCTCACAGCCGAAACGCCCCTCGTCTGCCTTCATCCGGCTTACAAAATCTGCAAGGTATTCCGGACTGATCTTTAAGTTGATAAATCCCGGCTTAACAGATTCTGCACTCTCAAACATGGCATTACCGGCAAGCCCTTCTGCGATCTTGTCAGAGATCATAAAAGGCGCACACTTATATTCCTTTGCCGCAGCCATGGCACCATTACACTGGTACTCACACAGATCCGGGCGATTGGATAAAGTTACCTTTCCGTATTTCTTATCATATCCATTTTCTTCAAATACCTGCATCACCACATCGGTAATGCTGTCTATTAACGTCTTCATTTTTTCTCCTCATTTCCTTTTTGAATCATCACCATTTTATCCATCTAACCAAGAATTGTCAAACTTTTCCGTTATTTGGGCGGCAGCCCACACCATTATTCCCGGCGATACCGGTTCAGGCAGGAATAAATCTCCTGCTTTCTTGGGATGGCATAACCTCCCGGAATATAACTTCCCTCCGCGAAAAAGGACAGTCCCTTTTTCTGCAGCTGCTCCCACAAATAATTTGCAATCTCCGGCAGCGTCTTCTTCCCGTCCACCAGATGCTCCACCGCATATTTTAAGAGGAGTCCCAGGGCTGCGGTCTGCTCGCTGTCGATGAGCTGCTCGATGTAGCGAAGATCCACATTCTGCCGTCCCAGTGCAAAACCATCCTTCCCCTGCACCTTGACCTTCAAGCGCTCCGGCTCCCCGGTGCGCACTTTTCCGGTGCGGTAATCCCTGCGCTTGACGGCGCCATTTCCATCGATTGTCATGATCCGGTGACTTTCCGGCAGCACAAAAGCGGAGGGTTTTTCCGCCGAAAGAGGGAATTTCTCACAGAGCTTCTTTGCCTTTTCCGTAATATTCACCGGCCGGTAATTGTCCATCTGAATTACCGTGTCCGCAATGTGGAAAAATGCCCCGGAGCTTCCGGCTACCAGAATGGTTGAAATTCCTGCCTTCTCATACAATTCTCCTGCTCTGGACAAAAATGGTGTAATCGGCTCCTTGTCGGGACTTACCACACTCTGCATGAAAGCATCTCTTACCATAAAATTGGTGGCAGAAGTATCCTCATCCAGAAGAAACAGACGGCTTCCTGCCTCCATGCCCTCCACGATGCCCGCCGCCTGAGAGGTGCTTCCGCTGGCATCCTCCGTGGAAAAACGATGGGTATCCTTCCCATTAGGAAGGTCATTGATAAACATGGAAATATCCACATCCTTGATGAAACGGCCATCCTCGGAACGAAGCTTTAAAGCCGTTTCATCGGTGATGACATATTCTCTTCCATCTCCCGCAATATGGTTATATACCCCCAGTTCCAGTGCATTCAGCAGCGTGGATTTACCGTGATAGCCACCGCCCACGATGAGGGTGATTCCCTCCGGGATTCCCATGCCTGTGATGGTTCCATGATGGGGCAGATCCATCGTCACCCGAAGAGAATCCGGAGAAATAAATTCCTTTGAATTTTTCATGGGTTTGCTGGAAATACCACTCTCTCTGGGCAGCACCGCATGATCTGCCACAAAAGCTGCCAGACCTTTGGCCTTAAGCTGCTGTCTGATAAAGGCCTGATCCTCAGAAAGCTCCACTGCCGCCTTTAACCTGCTGCCATCCAGGTTCTTATAGTAAAAGGATTTCTCCACACAAACCGGCAGATATTCGAACAAAATCTTTTCCAATTCTCTGGCGTTAATGGTTCTTCCGTTAGCCGGAAATCCTACGGAAAAACGAGCCGTAATTCCTTTTTCCGCCACCTCACAGGCGGTGCGGGAAAGGACTTCCTGCCCACAATGGGTCACAGAAATCAAACCACTCTTGCCGGATCCCTTTGCCTGAAAAGAAAAACGCCCCACCTGTGCCCCAAACTGTCTGGTAAGATAATCGGCACAGGCTCCTCTGGTCAATTCGTCCTTCATGGCGTAATCCGGAAGCGCGGCGCGCTCCGCCGCCACAAACACACTGACGTGGGAGGGAGCCGCAAAGGGATCCCCCTGCACATGGTCGATATTCAACTGGTACCCATCAAAACGATAACTGCCCCGCAGGGATTTATATGCGGGATAACTCTTGTGATCGATACTGCGCAACATATTTTGTAAATCTCTTGATGACTGCATGATGTATCTCCTTTTTCCTTTTATTGATTCCTCTGCTGCTTCTTCTTCAAAAGAGCCGCCGTATCCAGCGTCTGCTGCTGCTCCTTTTTTGCTTTCTTTTTCCCTTTCTGTTTCTCATCAACAGCAGATTTTGTCTCCACATCTGACGACATGGCAGAGTCCATTGTCTGTTCCTCTGCGCCCCCGAAGGTTCCAACACTTCCCGATACTCTTGTCCCCCGACGATCCAAACCACCGGAAGCCTTCCCTGCAGCCACACCTTTGCGTGCCACAGCCCGCGAAGCCACAGCCCTGTAAATCCTCGTCCGCTTCGGATCAAAGCAAAACCGCCGGAACGCAATGTCCATCACAAACCACAGGATGGCAATCATGAGAAGCCATTTCGTCAGATCTGTCTTTGCCCGGGAAGATGCGGTCAGCTTCTTCCAGAAGTTCTCATCGGGCTTAATCATCCTGCCGTACTGCTCCACGAACTCAGAGAATTTCTCGTTGGTCAGCGCGAATTTATATTCGTCAGAATATTGTACCACAGCTGCCGTATTGATGGCATTTTCAATTTCCTCCCCCTCCATACGGCGGACACTTAAAGTATAAATTCCGGTCTGGGCCGTGTCAATGGAAGTCTCAAACTGCCCCAGTGCAGTGGCCTTCAGCTTCACCGTCTCTGTGGTTCCATCCGGGGCGGTATATACTGCCTCCACCTTGGTCTGCTCCGTATAATCTCTGGCCTCGTAGGTGATTTTCGTGCTTCCCTCCGTGGTGGAAACATCTGCCGAATCCTCGCCGATTCCGGCATTTCCCGCACTGTAATCAATGATTCTCTTCCAGAGTTTTATATAATCCGTCTGCCCGGCAAAGCCCCCAGTCCAGGTATTTGTCACATCCGTATTCCATGCCACCGTATGTCCCAGACCGTACTGCATCACCGACAACACCGGATCATCCTTATCCGATGCCAGAAGTACCCGGGCCTGGCTCTTGGGGGTTGCGCTGACATAGCCTTTGATCATAGGCCATCCCTCTTCAAAAATATCCCCGGTAATGGCATTGCTTCCATCCACCTTCAGGGAAAAATCACCATTCTGCAGATAGGTATCCCCGCTTAAGAACACCTCCTGGGCAAAAATCTTAGGGATGTCAGAGGAAATATCCGAATAATAGTATCGGCCATTGCACTGCTCGGCGAGATTTTTCAGAAGCCGCTGATCCGAGTCCGTACCCACAGCCACCGTGGAAAGGGTCACTCCTGCTTCCTGATAAGCGGATGTCACATCATAGAAATTGCTGGTCTCCCCCTGTCCATCCGTCAAAAGCACCACGTGACGGATATCTGCCTCGCACTTGTCAATTTCCGCAAGAGCCGCATTTAACGCCGGCTTGATGGTCGTTCCCCCTCCCTCCGGCACCGTCTCTATTTTCTCATGAATCGCATCCTTATCCTCTGCCTTCGTCACAGGCAGCTGCCAGGTAAAGTGGTCATCAAAGGTCACAACCCCCACATAATCTTTGGACTGCAGCTCATCCACCGCCGCATTGGCCGCCGTCACCGCCAGATCCAGATTTGTGGCGCCGCTGCCGTCACCGGCATCGGTACTCATACTGCCGGAATGGTCAATCACCATTACCATGGCAAGGGTGGGAAGCTCGTTGCCCCCCCGCAGCTGCATCTCCACCGGCAGCACCTTTTCCAGTTCCGAATCCCGATAGCCCCCCAGCGCATAGCTTTCCTCTCCTCCACAGCAGATCAGACCACAGCCGTAATCCTTCACATAGGTATCAATATGATTCAAAAATTCCTCCGGCAGATCGCTCTTGTGGACATTTTCCAGCACAATTGTCTTGTAAGACAGCATTTCCTCCAGCGTATCCGGCGCGTTCACGGCAGATACCACACTGCTGTTTACCCCGGCTGCATCCAGAATACTTGAAAAATTCTTACTGTCCTCCTTCAGGCCGGAAATCACCAGCACCTTCGGCAGGGAATTTACCACGGCACAGGCCCGGAAAGTATTGTTTTCCCCGCAGGTATCCCCCTCGGCAACAACCCGCACATCAAAGCTCTCCAGACTCTCTCCAAAGACCTTCTGCTTTAACACAAACTGGTTGCTGCCCCTGGTCAGATGCACTTTTGATTCGGATTTGACCTCCGTCCCCTGCAGAATCTGAAGAACCGCATCCGTATCGTAGTTGCTGACCACCGTCGCCGTCATGGAATAGGAATCCCCGGCATACAGATAAGAGGGAAGCTCCACTTTTTCCATGTAGGCGTCCTTCCCCTGCTTCGTCTCATACAGCACCGACAAAAGCTCCGTCTGTCCCGAAGAGAGGGCAGATATTGTATTCTTAGCATTTCCCCTGGTTTCTTTGCCATCCGTCAGAACCACCAGACGTCCCGCCGCATTCTCCGGAATCATGGACAGCCCCTTTAATATGGCATCCTCGATGTTGGTGGCCGCCTGCTGGGGCTTGGACATAATACCGGAAAAATGCTTCTCCTGTGTCAGAAACTGATCCACCACCGCATCCTTGCCGAAGGCCACCAGACCGTAACGGTTTTTTCCCGGCATTTTCTCAATCATACTGGAAAGATCTCTGTTCATCTGCTCCAGATTCTGTTCGTTGCTCCTAGACAGATCCACCAGAAAAATCGTGGTGTCCGCACTGCCCCTCCGGTTGATGGAAATTCCGGACAGGGACAAGATCACAAGACCCAAAAGCATCAGCCGTACAGCCAGATAAAATTTTCCACGGTAACGCATCTGACGCACATAGCAGATCCACTCCAGAACAAGGAGCAGCAGAACCAGAAGAAGAATCACATTCCGAAGCTGTCTTTTGATGGTCTGGCTGCTGACCTTCGCGGCAGCCTCTGTCCCTTCTGCCGTAATTCTTCCGTCCGACTGATCCTGGGCAAAACGGACTACATAACTTTCCTCCTTCTCTCCGGCTTTCACCGGATACAGACCGACCTTGTCTGTAGGCGCAGAAATCCCGCTGACATCTACATCCGACTGGGGACGAAACAGCACCGTCTCCCCCGCCTCATAGACATTTTGCGCCAGCAGGGAGCTGTCCATCAGATAATTCAGGGCATTGGACATCAGCACCGGAAACTCTGCCTTCAGGGCAAAATCCGATTCCCGGATGTCAAAACCGAAAACCACCTGCCGGCAGCCGTCATGTTCTCCATAATAGGCAGCACATTCCTCCCCTGCCCATAAGAAACCGGTGCCCCATTCCGGGACATCGTAAGTATAAGTCCCGTTGACCCCAAAAGACAAGGAGGTAATTCCAGCGGTCAGCTCTGTATCGGAGCCGGAAAGAGAGATATTTTTCTTTTTCCCCGTGGAAGCTGTGGAATCATCAAAGGTCATCCTGTCTGCAGTTTCCACCTGAAGGGCAGAGGTTCCTGCATCGTAGATCAAAACGGGCTTCTTTCCCGCAGATTTTGCGGTTTCAGCCCCCTCCTCCAGAGAATAGAGATCCCCCGGCTTCACCCGGGACAGATTCTGCCCGGTTACTGCCTGATAGGCCTTTTCCAGATAGAGATTTCCCTCTCCCATCAGCACCGCATCCACCTGATTTTTCTCCGTTGCCACAGCGTAAACGCAGTTGTCCGCTGCCAGGGAATCCCCGATTTCATCTCCCTCAAAGGATATGGAGGAAATCTGGGCGCAGAGAGGCTTCCCATCCCAGGAAATTCCCTGAAACAGGCAGGTAAAGGTCTCCTCCGGCTTTAAGGAAAGCTCACGGATATCAATAACCTTGTCATCCTCATATAAGGCCAGCTCCAGCGCCGCTGTCCTGTCACTGTAATTCACAAGACCCACAGCCGCGGTGTCGCCCTGTGTATCTGCGCTTTCCCCCGTGCCTGCACCGCCATTCAACGAGTCCTGTGCACTTCCGCTGCCGGCCACTTCTTCCGAATCCGCAGAATTCCCGGCGCCGGATGTTCCACTGCTGCAGGACAGAAACGTCAGAGCCACATTATTCACCGGCTCTCCCATGACCCGCACCTGGGCAGAAAACTGCTCCGTCAGCTTCCGGGCCTCTTTGGCGCCGATACCATCGGTATAAATCACCACCTCCGTCTTTTTCTCTTCCCCCAGCAGGGTCTGGATGGTTCCCGCCGCTTCGGAAAGATCCCCGGAAGCATCCGAGCATTCCAGCTTTTTCAGGCTGGCTGCAATCTTCTGCCGGTTGGAGGAATTCACCGCAAGAAGGCTGGTGCCGGTTCCGTCACAGGTTATGACAGACCAGGAGCCATCCGCAGCCTTCATCTCTTCCCGGATTTCCTTCGCGGCAGCCTCCAGTCTTGTGTCCCCGCTCTTCGTCAGATGCTGCATACTTCCACTGGTATCCAGCAGGTAAATGGTATTTCCCCGCCCGATTCCTTTTCTGCTGATAAAAGGCGACATCAGTGCCAGAATCATCAGCAGCAGGATCACGATCTGCAGATACATGAGAAAATTGTGCAGAAATTTGTCCCAAAAGGTTTTGGACTGCTGGTTTTTAAATAATTTTTCCCACAACAAGTTGGAGGAGATCTTCGTATCCTCCCCCTTGGGCACCAGCAAATATAAAATCACGACCACTGGGACCGCCAGCAGAAATGCTAACGGCCATAAACTCTCAAATATCATACAGCTCCCTTAAATCCTCAAAAATCAAATGGTTTCGATCCTTCCCCGTATCACAGAGCACGTAAGTTCCCCGGGCTCTTTTGGCCCCCCGGGCAAGCTGCCCGCAGAATCCTTCCAGCTCTTTCTCGTAGCTTCTGATGGCAGCGGTATCCATGGTGATCCGAAGCTTTTTACCGCTCTCCATATCGATCAGATTCCTTGTGCCATCCATATCCACCCGAAGCTCCTCCGCTGCGAGGGTCTGCAAAAGAATGGAACTCTGCTTGCAGTAGCTCAAAAATTTCAGTACCTTTTCAAATGCCGTCCCCTGTTCTTCCAGCATGGCAGGGTGCAGAAAATCGCTGATGATCACAGTGATTCCCGCTCCCCTTCTTGGCATTCTTTTTAGGGCTGCCAGCATGTCACAGCTTCCGTAAAACTCCCGCCCCTCTAGCCACTGCAGCACCTTTGCAAAAGTGTTTTTGCCGCCGCCCACGGGAAAAGGTCTTTGCATTTCCTTCATATCATACAAAATGACCCGGTCCATGGACTGCAGGGAAAGATACGCCATTACCGCTGCCAGTTCCACCGCCAGAACCGACTTCTTCTCTTTCCCAAAATCCATGGAGGCACTGGTGTCTATTACAACATTCACCACCGCCTCCTTTTCCTCCATATATTCCCGGATGTACATGCGGTCCAGGCGGGCGTACACGTTCCAGTCCAGACGCCTGAGGTCATCCCCCGGCATGTATTCCCGGAAATCGGAAAACTCCGCAGAAATTCCCTTATGGAGAGACTTCCGGCTTCCCGCCATATGCAGACTGCTCTTGTGGGGCATGGCAAGGGCAAGCCTTGACAGCCTCTCATAAACTCTTTCTTCCAGCATACTCTACGATCTCTTTCTTGTTAGTAAACCATGGCCTTGAAATTATTTTCTTCCACCCAATAATCCTGTGATGACCGCATCCTCCGTCACCCCCTCGGAAACCGCATCAAAACTCAAAATAAGGCGATGACGCAGCACCGGATAAGCCACCGCTTCCACATCCTCAAAGGCCACATTAAACCGCCCCTCCATAAAGGCACGGGCTCTTGCAGTCTTTACAATGGCCTGGGCCGCACGGGGGCTGGCTCCCTCCCGGATATAGGGATTTGCCTCATGAGTAGCCATCACAAGATCTAAGATTTCATCCATTACCGCCTCTGCAATGGGAATCTCGCTGACCAGTTTTCTTGCAGTCAAAAGCTCCTTTTCATCCATCATCGGCTGAATTACAGGCTTTTTCTTCCCTTCCGTCAGTTCCACGATTCCCTTCAGCTCCTCCCTTGTGGGAAAAGGCACCAGAACCTTCAGAAGGAAACGGTCCAACTGTGCCTCCGGCAGGGGATAGGTTCCCTCCTGCTCGATTGGATTCTGGGTTGCCAGCACGAAAAAGGGCTCCGTCAGTACATGAGACTCCTTGCCCACGGTAACGGTGTGCTCCTGCATGGCTTCCAGTAGCGCCGCCTGGGTCTTTGGTGTGGCACGGTTGATTTCGTCCGCCAGCACCAGATTGGCAAACACCGGTCCCTCCTCAAATCGGAAAACACTTCTTCCCTCTTCCTTTACCATGATATTCGTTCCGGTCACATCGGAAGGCATCAGATCCGGCGTGAACTGGATTCTCTTATAGGACATCCGGAATACCTGGCTGATGGTACGTACCAGCATGGTTTTTCCAAGGCCCGGCATACCTTCTAACAGCACATTTCCTCCCGATAAAAGAGCCAAAAGCACCTGGCGCACCACATCTTTCTGTCCGATGATACCCTTGCCGATCTCGGCCTCGCATTCCCTAATCTTATTCTGGTAGACTTCTATCTCTGTCATCCTGTCTCCTCTCCTACATCATTCATTCAAATTCTCAAAATAATCCCGGATCACCGGTTCCATGCCGCTGGGATATTTCCCGGAGGAAATTCCCTCGTAGGCATCCTTCGTGTAATCTCCCACCACGGAATCCAGACTGACATGATCCCCCTCCCAGGCCAGACCATTCTGTGCCCGGTAGTAATCAGAATTTTCGGATCCTGTCTTGTTTCCCTGGAGGCTGTCGTCATTGCCCTTCTGGTTGGGCACGCTCACATAATCGTGTGCTGCACTGCTGCTTCCGGTTCCACGGCCGGGCCCGGAATTTCCTCCATTCCCGCTGCCATTTCCATTTCCGTTATTACTTCCGTCTCCGTTACTGCCATCGCCATTCTGACTTCCGTCACCACTGCTGCCGTCTGAGTTCTCTCCGCCATTTGGCTTTGCATCCCCGGAGTCACCTTCGGAATTCCCGCTTCCACCCGTGCTGCCACCGGAAGCCGTCGCCCCGGTGCCATCCTTCCCGTTATTTCCTGAAAGGGTCTTCGCCATGGCCTCTGCGCTGGCCACACCGGCAGCCTTCGGATTTTTCATCTGGGAGGCCAATTCTCCCAGCTGGGAAAGAGCCTGCTCATACTTATAATCCAGCTTCTGCTCTGCCCCATGTAAAGCTTCCCTGGTTTTGCTGTTCTTCAGTTCTTCCGCGGAAAGCTTCATGGATTCCGTCAGCTTTGCAAGAGCCGCCTTCTGCTCCGCTGTCAAAGCCTTGGTGTCGATCTGCTCCAGCTTCTTTACCAGCTTTTCCAGTTCCTGCTGCTTCTCCTTGGCCTCCTTGGCCAGCAGATGCCTCTGCTTTGCCACCTCTCTGGCTGGAGCCGGGACAAAGGCCAGTCCTACGGCCAGCGCAAGAGACAAAAGCAGCGCAAGATTGCGCCGCCAGCCCGGGTTCATGCGGATTTTCATCCGTTCCCGGGATGCCTCAAGACAGCGGACGGCATCCTTCCTCTGCAAAAGGGCATAGGCCGACTCATCCTCCAGATGCTCGTAAGCCGTTACCACCCGCTCTTTCATACCGAAACCATCCAGTGTGAGGGCTGCATCCTTTTTTCCTTTTCTCTTATCAATTGCTATAATAATCCCTGCCAGCAGGAAAACCGCAGCAACACACAGGCTCCATGCGTGCACAGAATAAAAGGGCACAAACAGGGAAACTGCTTCCAGCAAAGCCGAAAGTACCCCTCCTATGGTAAGAAAAACCACACTTTTCTCCAGAAACAGCGCAAGATTCAGTTTTCGTCTGCAGCGATCAATCTGCGAAAGCAGATACTTTTTCTCATCCATGCATTCTCCTCTGCAATTCAAGCTGTGCTAATTTTTTAGCCCTGCCCTTGGAAATCGGATTAATTTTCTTTGCCGCAAGAAGCAGAAACAGGAAAGACACGAAAAGAAACAATACCGTGGATACTGTCATCCAGCCATAATGCCAGACCGCCTCTCCAAAAGGAATCTTCATGTTCATGTCATCAAAAATTCCCTGAAAGATCTCATAAACCCCGGAAGTTCCGGTCATGGTCCAAACGAAAAACTCCACCAGATAATACACCGGGTTGATCAGATAAAACAACATTACAACCATCATCCCCACGGTCATGGAAGCAGCCGCAGTCTGGTATCCCCACATCATATACAGAATCGTGGGCAGACAGGTCAGCACAATAAATACAATATAGATTCCGTAGGACATAATGACGCTGACGATGCTTTTCTTACACAATGCCGAACAACAGATGCCAATACTGGCAGAAAACAGGGAAACCAGCATGGCAATCAGAAGAAACCACAGCAGGTATGCCCAGGACAAGCCTCCGATCACAAAAGCAAGAGCCATAATCGGCATGGCCGCAACCACGAATAATAAGCCCTGGTTCATTGCCGTTGTCACCTTGCCAACAATGATGGAAAAAGGCGTCATGCTGGTGGTCATCATAATGTCAAAGGTCTGCCGTTCCTTCTCCCCGGAAATCGAGGAGGCCGTGATGATGGGCACCACCACTGCCAGAATGCCAATCTGGGTAACGGCCAGTACCGGATAAAGCATCACGATCTGGCTGTAGATATTAGTACTGCTGTAGATATTTTCCATCTGGAAAAAAGACATGGCCAGGAAAAAAACAAGAGCCATGATTGCCTCATAGGCAAAAAGTCCCCAGGCAATTTTCATACTTCTCGCCTGTACACGAATGTCCTTTTTTACGATTGGATTAAGCCTCATCACCATTCTCACCTCCTGTCAGCTGCATAAACAATGTCTCCAGACTTCCCTCCTGCTGATGAAAGCCGGTAACGATCACTCCGGCGTTGATCATGCGGGCAATCAAATGGGCAATCTCCTGCTCCGTAAGGGAATGCATAATTTTGATTTCCTTCTCCCCCACGGACTCCACCCGGATTCCAGCCTGCTCCTTCACCATGCGCTCTGCCATTTCCATATCCGTAGAAACATTGATCACCATCCGGTTGTTTCCGAACACACTTCCCATGACATCCTCGATTTTGCCGGCAGTCACCAGTTTTCCGTGATTCATAATCCCAATGCTGTTACACATTTCCGATAGCTCTGACAGAATATGGGAGCTGATAATAATGGTTTTGCCCATGCTTCTTAAATTCTGGAGCAGTTCCTTCATCTCCACCCTTGCTCTTGGATCCAGACCGGAGTTAGGCTCGTCCAAAACCATCAGCGCCGGATTGTGAATGAGGCACCGGGCCACACAGAGGCGCTGCTTCATGCCCCGGGAAAGGGTATCCACATAGACTTCTTTTTTGTCAGAAAGATTCACCAGTTCCAGAAGATCATCCATGATCTTTTCCACCTCAAAGGAATTCATCCGGTACATGGAGCCGTAAAAATCCATGTATTCCTTCACCTTCAGATTGTCATAAACCCCAAAGAAATCCGGCACATAACCAATCTGCTTTTTGACCTCCCGAAGGTTGGTCAGCGCATCCATCCCATTGATGGTAATACTTCCCGCTGTGGGCAGCATCAGACCGCACACCATACGGATCGTTGTGGTTTTTCCGGCACCATTTGGCCCCACAAATCCGAAAAGATCCCCTTGTGGAATATGGAGGTTTAAATCTGTCACGGCAGGAAATTTGCCATAGTTTTTGTATAAATGATTAATTTGCAGCATTGTTTCCCTCCTGTTTTGCAGTGGCATAAAGACACCCGATAGATATTTCCCTGCATTTATCCGAAGCAGTTTTCTCATAATCCGGCACCACTCCACAGATCAGCACCTGTCCCTGATTTCTGTATTTGTTTGCCGTATTCAATCCAATCGTCAGCGCAGCCTTCAGATCCGATCTTTCGCTCTCGTCGCTTCTGTTACTCTGAACCATTTCATAGAACACGTCATCCGGATAATTCGTCTCATACACCACACGGTTACTTTTATGAAGCTTGGACAGGTCAAGGGTCTCCCCGGCTTTGACATTATCCACCACAATCATATAATCATCTGCCCGGATTCCCAGATATGGGAAATCACAGTCCGTCTTATTCTCAATTTTGCCGGAAAAAGACTGGTTGTCCAGACTTATATTATCTGCCTGAATACTGCCGTGCCCGGTTCCGGTTCCCACCGCATAGAGAAATCCGGTTTCGAAATTGGAGGCTGGATTCATGCCGATACGGATACCATCTCCATAGCTGACCACGTAGTGATCCCTATCGTTGCTTCCTCCCGAGCCATATCCCATCAGCCCCGCTCCACCGTAGATATAGTTGTCCTTCAGCTTTACGCTCCAGGGCTTTACACCGGAATGGTAGCCGCTGAAATAGGTCTCCATCTCCTCCTGCTGCTGCCCGGAGGCCTCCTGCACCGTCACAGAATAGAGGCTGGTGCGGTTGATCTTAACCGACTGCCCATACAGAAACAGAATGCCCACAAACACCACTGCAGAGGCCGGAACAAAGATCCAATACCACTCTCTCTTCTTTGCGACCCGCAGGATCAGATAGAGAATTGGTCCCACCAGAATCACATAAATCAGCATAAGAATCTTAGGGAATGTAAAGCCCACGCTGGTATTCTCATGGTCGATTCTGCCAAAGGCATTCTGCCCCCAGTACCAGTCACTGTCTGTCTGAATGCTGGCAGAGGAGGCATAGGAGGTAATTCCGTCGTACAGTGTTCTCGCCACCTCTGTGTTCTGCCTGGCCTTCTGCATCTCCTGCTCTCCCAGAGATATGGAAAATACTGCCATACATCCCTTCCCCTTTGGAAAAAGAATTGCCGGGAATCCCGGAGTATCCATCCCCTCTGTTCCCATCAATGCAAGAGTTGCCACTGCCATCTGGGAAAAATCAATTCCCGCATCTGAAAAACAATAATAGTTGCCGTTGGAAGCCATAACAGATACCGGATTCTCCTCTCCCGGGCTGCTGATTTCTCCCACGGCAATTTCCAGATCATCGGTATCAAAACCCGCAAGGGTCTGTTCTGCATAGGAACCGGTTCCCACCATCAGACAGCCGCCATTCTCCACCCATTGGAGCAGGGCATCCATAGATTCTTCCTTCAGCGCAGATGTATCAAAATGATCAATGACCAGGTAATACAGGCCGTCCAGGGCATCCGCCACCTGATCCTTGTCCAGCTTTACCAGACGGATGGGCTTGTCCACGTTGCCCATGTTGTAAGTCTCTCCCCCCATATCCAGATAGGTCAGGCTATCGTAATCATCGGAAAGGATTCCCACCTGGATACCGCTCATTTTGCCTCCCAGAATATCCTTAAAGGATATGGTCTGGAGAACCTTTCCCTTTTTATTGACAAAAAACAGGGATCCGCTTCCCCTGGTCTGCTGCATATTGCTGGCGGGAATCGTCAGCTTATACTGCTTTTGTCCCCCGGAGGGAATAGTGATTTCCTGCTCATAGGAGCAGCTGGAGTCGGTGGGTGCTCCATTAAAATGAAGTCTTACCACTCCCTCGAAATCCTCGCCGTTATTTCCTACATCAATCTGGAACACATAGCTGTTTTCCATTTCCTTAAGCAGTGTCACTTCTCCGGTGAAGTACCCCACCTCGTCTGCCATTACCTGCATCCGGCCCGGCATGAGCAAAAGGCCCAGCAGGCATAACAGACAGAGGGTTGCTGCGGTTATACGTTTTTTCATAAATTCCTCCCTGTTTGTTCCCTATTTTTGATTGTATAATGTCTCGTACTTAGAATATATCATATTTGGGGGTGGCTGTCTTTTACATTTTACTTAAGATTTTATGAAGGGGGGCGGTTTTTCGCACGCCCCTTGGGAGGCTGTGAAGGCCCGGGGCGTACCTTGGACGCAGAGACGGCGCATTGCGCGGGGGATATAGAAAAACTGCCCTTGCAACGGTTGCTGCAGGGGCAGTTTTGGGAGCCTTCTATTTCTTAATTTGTTCTCGGATTCTTTATTTGTTCTTGTGTTTTAGTTATTCTTGTTTTTTAGTCGTTCTTGAAAATTACGCTGCGGTATTTTTGCAGAACTCGTAAGAGTATACTTCCCAGTATGCAGACGGAAATGACTTCACCGATTCCTACGGTCAGAGCGTTGAAGGGGATCGTTACATCTATGCCTTTCAGGTACACCGGGGGAATTCCGTAGCCATAACGCAGTATAAAGGGTACTACGATCATGTTGGCGATGACCGGCGGCAACGTGCATAAGAATTTATGCTCCCGCAGTTTGTAGGTCACCAATGCAGCCACCAGAGTTGCCAGACTTCCGAAAATGATATCCCAGATGATGGCTCCTGTCATGAGATTGGCGATCACACAACCGATCCACAGTCCCGGAATTGCTGCGGTCGTAAAGACCGGCAAGATACACAGGGCTTCGGAAAAACGCACCTGGATCGTGTGGGAGGCCAGACCAAGGGCATTGGCCAGCATGGTCAGCACCACATACAAGGCGGCGATCACCGCTGCCTGAACGATAAAAGTTACTTTCTTGTTTCTCATATTCATTTGTCTCCTTTAGTTTTGTTTTACGAGTGGAAGGTCTCGAACACTCGGGTTGTATTTGTTGCAAAGCCTGATTTTATGGGCTTTGCGATGGGTCACAGTATAGCACATACTGTGGGAAAATACAAGGGCTTCCCCAGTATTTTAATAACCGAAATACGCATCTATCCCATCGGCCAGTCCCTCTGCCATTTCCTTCTGTCCCTCAGAAGAGGCCATGTAGCGGTCTTCTGCTGCGTTGGTCATAAATCCCATTTCAATCAAAGCCACCGGAACGCTACTCCAGTTTGTTCCGGTCAGATCATCCCGATAGGAAATGCCCCGGTTGCGAATTCCGGTTTTTTTACAGTATTCGTCAATCAGCGCTTTTGAAAGCTTCTTACTTTTGCTGTGAAGCTTTCCCACATACCGGTTGGAAGCAGACGGACAAAGTACACTGGCTCCACGCGCAGAACTTGCAGCTCCGTCCGCGTGAAGTCTCACACAGATATCCGCGCCGCTCTCATTGATGAGCTTTGCGCGTTCTTTATTGGAAATATCCACATCATTTTTGGTACGGGTCATCACAACCTGATAGCCACGGTCCCACAGTTCCTTTTTTAACTTCTTTCCCACCTCCAGGGTCAGCCGGTATTCTGCCTTTCCGGTGGCGGTTCCACTTGTCCCTCCGGAAACCCTGGCTTTATAGGTGGATGCTCCCGGCCCCACCGGCTCCCTTCGATTACTGCCATGGGACTGGTGCCCCGGATCAATTCCAATTACTTTTTTACCCTTTACCTGTAAGGTTACAGAAATCCTGCGGTTTCCGCTGCTGGCGTATACCTTCGTTTTGCCGTAACGCTTTGCCTTCACAACGCCCTCGCTGCTCACGGATGCTATTTTCCTGTTTCCTACAGACCATGTAACATTTTCCGCATTGACGCGGAAACGATACTGTTTTCCGGCTGTCAGCTGATTCACCGAACGGGTAAAAGCCAGCTGCTTTTCTCCCGAAATACTGCTCTGTGCCCATATTTCCAAAGGTGCAGAAAACATAATGGCAAAGCATAAAAGCAACGCAGCTATCGATGGTATTCCCCTATATATTTTTGTTTTCATTTTTCTTACTCCTACATCAACTTTAACGACTATTCTCATTCAAAAAATATTTTCATTCCTGTATCCGGCATCCCTTATGAACCTTTATATTCCTTCCTGAGCCACGCCGAAAGAGATTATCAAAAAGAAGGGAGGAATACAGTTTCTCCGACAGTGTCCCTTCCGGTATTTATCCGGAGTTGTCCATTGATTTTTCCCAGATTCATTTTGAATAGCTGACATAAAAATCCCCAGTGACTCCACGTCTCTGGGGTTTTCTTTGACTTCTACTGTCTGATATAAATTCCCTGGGATTCGATGAATTCATCCATCTCCTCCAGTGCCTCCGTTGCCCATTCCGGGGACTGGGGACCCTTCTTCGTTTCTTCCTCTTTCATTTCTGTTTTTCTGTCTTCCATATGCGTAACCTCCTTCTTTCACCCAAAGTTTCTATCCCCTCATCAACTTTTTCCAAAAGTATATCATGAACTGAATAAAATTGCAAAAAAAGAAACATCCTCTTACTAAGAAATTTCGTAATCTGGAGGAAATGATAATGTCTTCTTATAAAGTTGAAATCTGTGGTGTCAACACAGCAAAACTCCCCATTTTAAAGGAGGAAGAAAAGGAGGCATTATTTGAACGCATCCATGCCGGTGACAAAAAAGCCCGGGAAACCTACATTGAAGGGAATCTGCGGCTTGTGCTGTCTGTGATCCGCCGTTTTAACAACCACAACGAAAACGTGGATGACCTGTTTCAGATTGGCTGTATCGGCCTGATGAAGGCCATCGACAATTTTGATGTGACAGTAGGCGTGAAGTTCTCTACCTACGCCGTGCCCATGATCATCGGTGAAATCCGCCGCTACCTGCGGGACAACAGCAGCTACCGCATTCCCAGATCCCTCAGAGATATTGCATACAAAGCCATGCAGGCCAAGGAGCAGCTGGCAGCAAAACAGCAAAAGGAGCCCACCATCCAGGAGATTTCCAAGGCCAGCGGCATTCCGGAGGAGGACATCGTCTACGCCCTGGATGCCATTCAGACACCGCTCTCCCTTTTCGATCCCGTATACACCGACGGCGGCGATACCCTCTATGTGATGGATCAGATCTCCGACAAAAAGAACAAAGAGGAAAACTGGGTGGAGGATCTCTCCTTAAGTGATGCCCTCGCCCGGCTGGATGAGCGGGATGAGCGCATCATCAGACTCCGCTTCTTCGAAGGGAAGACCCAGGTGGAGGTAGCGGATGAGATCCACATCTCCCAGGCCCAGGTGTCCCGGCTGGAGAAAAACGCCCTAAAAAGCATGTATCAGTATCTGAAAAGCGAATAAGTTCTCAAAAACTATCAGCAGAGTGGAACGTGGGGAACGGGCACCATCCGCTGAATTTATGCTTCGGATTGCTGCCTATTTTAATCTGCTGGTTGAAGATGTATTTAAGTTGGAAGAGCACTGACACAAGCCAGTGCTCTTGATCATTTAGACACATATCAAAACTAAATCAACAACAACCTGACATTTATCTCTTCTTATAAACCAATAATTCTGGATACTTTCCATCATCACTAAGTTCTTCATATCTTTTCCAATAATCCAGTTTGGGAAGCAATTGTTTCATATATTCTCTAGCTTGTTCTTTTGAAAACTCCTCAGTAACCATATGTCCAACACAGACATTAATCAATTCTCTTGGCGAACCCAAAAGTGTATTAATCGAAACATCAAACAACTTCGATAACAATTTCAAAGTGTCCGTATTAGGTGTTGTTTCCCCAGTCTCCCAATTTGAAATTGTCTGTCTTGTCACATATATTTTTCTCCTTCGCAAGTAATTTATTCTCTTGACCTACTCTGAGAATAATCACTTTTTCTTTTTCTGTCTATCAAACCTATTTTACTTCGCTGAAAACACGGTGTCAAAAGTATTTGACAGTACGTAGAGTCATAATTCCAGTAAATCTATAGAAGAAAATCGGACTCAACCAATATCCTATTCAGCATACCCACAAGGCACTTCGCTGATAATACCATCAAAGTAAACAAAATCTTCATCGGGATAATTCCAAACAGCTTGAAACTTTGTTGGGTGTTTAATACCGTTTTCAGGCGACTTATAATCGCTGCAAATTGCAGACCAAGGTATATACTCCATACTCCCGTCAGTTCCCGTGGCAGCTCTGTCATTTGTAGTAAAAGAAATCATTTTCATACTGTTCATTGAAGGTAAAAACATCCTTATCATACAATTTTCTTTCAAACAATCCCCAAATCAAAAAAGAGACCATTATTGCACCCAATATGTACAATAATAGTCTCGTTCTTATCGCGATATTTTCCAGAATTAAATTGCTATGCCGCTGTTGCATAGTCCATAATAAAAATTTTACTTGCAATTTTCTCTAAACGCTCTAAAATATCGTCAATCTTTTCCAAAACAGACATTGTAAAAAATTCTTCTCCGCACTGCTCGCACTTCATACATGGCACATTTTCAATGATTACGTAGCAATTATTTAATTGAGCAAAATATGTTGTTTTTGCCTCTTCCATATCACCATTTTTACATGCCAAACATTTCATGGCTATCTCTCCTTTCTGGTCTTATAATCTTTTTCCCATTTCTCTGCATCTGGATAATATGCTGTTATTATGCGACTTCCACTTCCTTCGTCACTCATTACTACATGTAGTATTTTATTTTCTATAGAAAACCCACACACTAAGCAACTCGGGAACGGGAAATCATCAGGATATTGCTCTATTATTTCCCCATTCATAACCGCATTTCTTATATCCCGTTTTATTATACCTCTTTGTCTGCATCGCTCTGATGAATGCTGTGTCATCATTACCTTGTCTTGTTGATAATATGTCCGAATGATTTCAATATTGATCATTTGTCCCCTATCATCTCCTTCTTAACAAATCCGACTATCTCATCTACATAATTTTGTTTCTCATCACCTATTATTATAGCCGCTCACTCCAAATTTGTACACAGCTTTTGCTTTTTGATCAAAAAATCTTGCAAATCATCTCACCACCTACAGAAGCGGAAGAATTCTGGCTCGCTTCATGTTAAAAGAGTGATTACAGGTAATATGCTCATTTTGCCTGCAATCACTCTTTCTTTCACATATCCTTATTCACGTGAAAGCTCGATCACTCCGTATACCTCTTTGCCAAAACAATCAAAGGCTTCCACATACAATGTCTCGCCGATCTCACATTTGTTCAGCATGCATCGCTGTCTGTACAGACCATTTTCGACACAGATCACACCGGAACCACCCGTAGACTCATATGCCTCTCCCGTCTGGTCTACAATGCGAAAGCTTAACCCATCCTCCGGATCTTCTCCCTTTTCATTGCTGTAATATACATCCACATAGGTTCCCAGCTCTGTCTGGATCAACTCTGCCTTCTCAATCTCAAAAAACTGTTCACCGGATGCATTCTCACTGCACAAATAGGTAGTTGAAGTTGTCGTAGACATATCCTGTAAAACAAAATCAGATTGAAGTCTCATCACTTCTTCGCTGCCGGATACATGCGCAGTAGCCACCATCGCAACATCCATACTCGTTCCTTCTTCCGCTTTCCCGCATGTGACACAGATATCCATCACATCATCACTGACAGACAGAAAATCAATGCTTTGAACTCCAATTCCCAACTCTTCGGTATTGCGAATGCCGCCTCCGATATTCACGATAGTAAGTCCTTTTGCTGTCGCGTACTCCTGCGCTGTCATATCAGAAACATTGCTCCAATTGCTCATCCGGTCTTCCGGTAATGCATCCTCCGGAACAAACAGATATTGATCCGCTTCCTTTGCCGCCACCTCATAAACCACCATGATCGTCTGGCTGTCACACAATGCTTCCTTTACCGTGCACTGAAAGATCGTGTCATTGGTTTCCTGTGCGGTTTCTATCTCTGTCTGAATCTGTGAAACTGCTTTCTCCGGCACATCCATAGCTGTCCGGTCAGCAAAATCCAGAATCCCCCAATGTCTCGCAGCCGCATATACCCCGCTTCCTGCTGCCGTTACAACGACCAACACTGCAATCGCCGCCACTATACTTTTTTTATAATTGCTCTTTTGCTTCTTATTTTTCATTTGATCTACCTCCAAAGATATTTTTTCGGAGGCCGCCAGCACAGCAAACGCTTTCTTATATTTTTCCTTATTCGTCATCTGCCCATCCCTCCTTTAATACATTCTTCAGCAGCTTTCGTCCTCTGGATAATCGCGTCTTTACATTGCTCTCACTGATATGTAAGATCCGCGCGATTTCCCGGATATTCCAGTCCTCATAATAAAATAAGTGAATCACGATCCGATATTTTTCCGGAAGACCCAACACGGTCTCAAAGAGCGTGCTGTCCTCTTTCGACTCGAACGGCAATTGTTCCACATAGTCCTCCAATGGCATTTTATTTCTTCGCCAAAAGGATTTATTTACATCTTTCGCTTTGTTGACTGCAACCCTGAAAAGCCAGGCTCTGATATGCTGCTCATCATTAAATTGTTGATTGGATGTGTGATAGGCGATAAAGGTATCCTGAACTACATCTTTGGCGTCCTCTGCATTTTTACAGATGTTGAATGCCGCCACAAACAAGTTCGTCTGATACGCATTTATCAGCCACTCTACCGGTATTCTCATGAGTAATCCCTCGTTTTAAGTATTTGAAAAAGGCCTCTTCATCTATAAATCGATGGAAGAGGCCAAAAGGTTACATCTTAGGATGAGTTTTCCGTCAATCACAACATCTAATACTTGTACCGTTGCGCTGTTCGGCTGTTTGGTCAGCAATGCAGAAATAAAAACATTTGTATCAATCACTGCGTAATATGTCATAAGCACTTACCTTCTTCTTTCTGCCCTGGCAGCAGATATTTCTGCATTTATTTCATCCAATGACATTTCCGGTAGATCAGATGCCTGCTGTCTCAGCTCATAAAAAGCACGCTTCGCCTCTGCTCTGGTTACTGTCGATTTCGGCAATGTTGCTTCGAATGGAAGTCCTTTCACCATCTTGCTTCTGGTCATAAATATTCGAAATGCCGTTGGCAAATCCATACCCAGAGACTCATAGATCTCAGAAACTTCCTGTTTTAGTTCTTTATCTGCACGAAATTGGATCAAAACTTGTTCTGACATAATGTATCTCCTTTTCATACTTTTGCAGTTGTTTTGCATGTATTTATATTTAATGTAAAAAAAAGAATTATCAATAGATCAATAGAAATTGTATCATTCTACAATCGAAATAGCCTGCCGTGCCAATATGATCCGGATGCGCATGTGTCAGGAAAATCGCTTTGATTTGTTTTACGTTCATCACTTTGCCTCCTTCTTAACTTTTTATATTTTTTCATAGTAAATCCATCGAAATTTCCTATGAAAAAATACTCTAGGTGTCAGGCACTCGAAGGATTTTATAAACTTTATAAATTTTTTATAACGTGTATATTAATTCCTATTTACAGTACCTGACACC
>ONEJ01000026.1 GCA_900316805.1 uncultured Lachnospiraceae bacterium | reverse complement strand
TGGATAGCGGAACATTTCGCACAAATTGCGTAGATTTGTCAGGTATCGGATTTCGGCTCTAAGTTCGTGTACATTCGCCAGCTGAACACTTCCGGCCTGGAGTCCGCCTGCAGCAGACACTCTCAGGATGTCATAGCAGCCCTCGAACAATCCGACCGTTTACTGCAGGCAACATGGAATCAGGACGGAGAAGCTGTTGCGGCAATTTTAGATGCAGTGCACAGTCAAAACACATCGATTCTCACCTACAACGATAAGACCAGCAAAAAGCATACATGTATGATGGAACAGGAACAGATTAATTAGGAGATAAAACGAAATGGGTACAAAGGCAGATAACGAAGAGGAGTATACGGAGGTTCTTTCCAGACAGGAAGAGGAATCCCGGGACGAGAATATCGGCAGACGCACAGGAGAGTCCTACCAGTATATGAGTGTGGGACAGTATAAGAGGAAACTGGGCATCAGTAAAAAGAATCAGAAAAAAGGAACGGAACTGGTGGAAAAGGGACTGATTCAACTGGTGCACACCAACAGTGGGTATATTGAAGGAACCGGAGAATTTGTGTGTGAATTTTATGGAGCAGGAGCAGGGGATTCTTATGGGAGAATCAGGGAATTTCCTATTCGTATGGTGGTGAGCAGGGAGAGGGTTGACAATATATCATGTTCCTGCCCGGACTGTTCTTTAAAATCCTACTATTATCATGGAAACCGCAATGATTGTGCTTATGTTTCGGGGATGATCGATCTGGCGGAGGAGTATCTGACGGAGCATAATGTGTGGGATGCGACGGACCTCAGTGGGCGAAGGCTCATGAATGCCTTTCAGGGGCGGCGTACATCCCGGATGATTTCCGATAACCGGGATCAGAACCAGTCTCTGACCCTGGAACCTAAGATCATTCAGAAGGATGGCAGAATTGCTCTGGGGTTTAGGATAGGGGAGAAAAAACTTTTTGTCATTAAGGATCTGGTTCATTTTGCCCATAATGTAAAAGAGTCCCAGACAGAGGTATATGGAAGCAATACCTCCATTAATCATGGAATGCAGAATTTTAAGCCGGAGGCAGTCAAGTGGCTTCGTTTTATTTTTGATGCAGTGGAAGAGGAGGAAAAGTTTCAGAAGAGAATCAGCGAAGAGGTCTGGCATGAGAAGGAAAAGGCGAAGCTTGCGAGCATTGACCTGTACGGCTGGAGAATGGACCGCCTGTTTGAGAACATGGCAGAACAGAAAATGACGCTGGATAACCGGGATGTCAAGAAAAAATATGAGCTGACCACAGCCGTGGCAAATCCCAAACTCAGTCTGGTCATTACGCCGCAGAAGGAAGCCAATGTCTTTGAGGGAATTCTCGCTACCATGCGTATTCCAAAGCTCTTTAACGGGACGAATTCCGCCTATTATATTGATGTGGACACGCAGAAACTGAATAAGCTGGAACCGGACTTTTACGACAAACTGGAACCACTTTTTAGAGTTGGAGAATATGGGATTGCAAGTTTTTGTGTGGGAAGGCGGAATCTTTCTGATTTTTATTATAATGTACTGCCGGAGATAGAGCCGCTGGTAACGGTGGTGGAAACACAGCCGCAGTTGATCGAGCAGTACCTGCTGCCGGAGGCGAAATTTTCTTTTTATCTGGATGCACCCCAGCATGATGTAACCTGCCGGGTGAAGGTGCGCTACGGAGACAGAGAGTTTTCCGGTCTGGACCTCATGAGAAAAAATGAAAAAATGGATGAATGCCGGCTGCCTTTCAAGGAGCAGGAGATTCTTCTCAGTTTGGAGAGTCTGTTTACGACGGTGGATCTGAACAGGGATTTATTCTCCTGTGGGCAGGATGAGGATAAAATTTATGACGTGGTTTCCCGGGGGGTGGAAGAACTGGCGGAACTGGGGGATGTATTCTGCACCAACCGGTTTAAGAATGTGAACACCGCCAGAAAACCCAAGGTCAGTGTGGGTGTCAGCGTCTCCGGAGGTCTTTTGGATCTTCAGGTTCAGACGGAGGATATTTCCCAGGAGGAGCTTTTAGATCTGTTAAAGCATTACAGCAGCAATCAGAAGTATTACCGTCTGAAAACCGGGGAGTTTGTGGATATGCAGGAGGAATCTCTCCGGATGCTGATCGAGATGATGGAAACCATGCATGTGTCTCCCAAAGAATTTGTGAAGGGCAAGATGAACCTGCCCTTGTACCGTACCCTTTATCTTGACCGGATGCTGGAGGAGCACGAGGAGGTTTACAATACCAGAGATCAGGTTTTCAAGGAAATTGTAAAGGATATGAAGTCCGTCAACGATTCGGGTTATGAGGTTCCTGAGCGGCTTAAGAAAACCATGCGGAAATATCAGCGGAATGGGTTCCGATGGATGCGGACACTGGAAGACTGTCACTTTGGCGGAATCCTTGCCGATGACATGGGCCTGGGAAAGACCCTGCAGGTGATCTCTGTACTGCTTGCGGCCAGGCAGGAGGGAAAGGATGGCACATCCCTTGTAGTGTGTCCGGCTTCTCTTGTCTATAACTGGGGGGAAGAATTTGAGAAATTTGCCCCGGAGCTTGCGGTGACACTGATTACCGGAAAGCAGGAGGACAGAGCCGGGCTGATCGAAGATTACCGGTCAGCGGATGTTCTTGTGACTTCCTACGATCTGTTGAAGCGTGACATTGACCTCTACGAGGGTAAAACATTTTTATACGAAATCATAGACGAGGCGCAGTATATCAAGAATCAGACCACGGCGGCTTCCAAGGCCGTGAAGCTGATTAGGAGCCAAACGAAATTTGCCCTGACCGGTACGCCCATTGAAAACCGTCTCAGCGAACTCTGGAGCATTTTTGACTATCTGATGCCGGGCTTTTTATACGGATATGAAACTTTCCGCAAAGAGTTTGAGACGCCCATCGTCAAGGGCGGGGATGAGGAAGCATTGCACCGTCTGCAGAAGATGGTTTCCCCTTTTATCCTGAGACGACTCAAGGGGGATGTTCTCAAGGATCTGCCGGACAAGCTGGAGGAGACCAGAGTGGTACGGTTTGGCGATGAGCAGCAGAAGCTTTACGATGCCCAGGTGGTACAGATGAAGAAGGAACTGGCCTCCGGAGATGAGTCTGACTTTAATAAGAAAAAGCTGCAGATTCTCGCGGAGCTTACAAAGCTTCGGCAGGTCTGCTGTGATCCTCATTTGTGCTACGAGAATTACAGGGGGGAGTCTGCAAAGAGGGAATCCTGCCTGGATCTCATAGAGAGTGCCGTGGAAGGCGGACACAAGATTTTACTTTTTTCCCAGTTTACCAGTATGCTGGCTCTTTTGGAGGAGAGTCTGAAGGAGCGGGGGCTTTCCTATTATAAGATTACGGGAGAGACCAACAAACAGGATCGCCTTGCCATGGTAAAGCAGTTTAACGAGGATGATACACCGGTATTTCTCATTTCACTGAAGGCCGGCGGCGTGGGGCTGAACCTGACAGGGGCAGATGTGGTCATCCACTATGATCCGTGGTGGAATCTTGCCGTACAGAACCAGGCCACAGACCGGGCGCACCGCATCGGCCAGACCAGGAAGGTGACCGTTTATAAAATGATCGCCAAAGGCACCATCGAAGAGAAAATTCAGAAGCTGCAGGAGACGAAGAAGGATCTGGCAGACAGTATTATCAACGGAGATAACACCGGTATGAGCAGCCTGACTAAGGAGGAGTTGTTGGAACTTTTGGAGATCGGATGATTGTAAATGATAGTAAATATTTTTGCTTGATTTTATATCTTTTCCTTGACATCAGTGGGGACAGGGAATATAATATGTAAGTCTGTGATAGTATGTAAACGCAAGCCAAAGCCCCGGCGAACGTTTAAACTATATAGAAGAACAGGAAGAGGAGCAGCGTCCGGACATACGAGGCTTCTGCTGTTCAAAGAAGTTTTTGAATATCTATCAAGGAGGAAAACCCATGAAAACATTTATGGCTAGTCCTGCTACCATCGAGAGAAAGTGGTATGTAGTAGACGCTGAAGGTAAGACATTAGGACGTTTAGCATCAGAGGTTGCTAAGGTATTAAGAGGAAAGAATAAAGCAATCTTCACTCCTCACATTGATACCGGTGATTATGTCATCGTTGTCAACGCTGAGAAGATTAAGGTAACCGGTAAGAAGATGGATCAGAAGGTTTATTACCGTCACTCCGGATATGTTGGAGGTTTAAAGGAGACAACCCTTAAGGAGATGCTTGCAAAGCATCCGGAGCGCGTTATCGAGAACGCTGTTAAGGGAATGCTTCCAAAGGGACCTTTAGGACGCCAGATGTATACAAAGTTATTCGTATACGCAGGACCGGATCACAAGCATGCAGCACAGAAGCCGGAAGCTTTAACATTCTAATCAGAGGAGGGAAAGACATTGGCTAATTCAAAGTATTACGGAACAGGAAGAAGAAAGTCATCTGTTGCCAGAGTATATTTAGTACCGGGTACAGGTAAGATCACAATCAATAAAAGAGATATCGATGAGTATTTAGGTCTTGAGACCTTAAAGGTAATCGTTCGTCAGCCATTAGTAGCTACTGAGACTGTTGACAAGTTCGACGTATTAGTAAATGTTAAGGGTGGCGGATATTCAGGACAGGCCGGAGCAATCCGTCATGGTATTGCACGTGCACTCCTTCAGGTAGATGCTGATTACAGACCGGTTCTTAAGTCTGCAGGATTCTTAACAAGAGATCCACGTATGAAAGAGCGTAAGAAATACGGTCTCAAAGCCGCACGTCGCGCTCCGCAGTTCAGCAAACGTTAACAAAGAGATAATTTGGATTATCAAAACGCTAAAACGCGGATTTTGGAAATTCGGGAAATTGTTTATTTGCTGGATTTCAGAAGTTTTTCAAAGGTTTTTTATCCCGGAAGCCAATGGCTTCCGGGTATTTCTATTTGGTACCAGATTCGGTACATGAATCCCCAAACATGTTTAAATAGTCTGTACGAAAACAAGGACCAGAACGGACTAAATTGTCGAAACCGAAAAATAGTCCGTACAAAAACGAGGGATGGAACGGACTAAAT
>ONEJ01000027.1 GCA_900316805.1 uncultured Lachnospiraceae bacterium | reverse complement strand
CCGGAAGTGTCCAGCTGTCGAATGAACATGAATTATCAAAAGAGCCGAAATGCGATACCAGACAAATCAGCAATTTGATGCGAGTTCTGCTATCCATCCCCGGAGAATCCAGGTGGCAGGCGGGGGCCGCTGGGAAATCCATGTGGGAAGTTTTAGAAGTTAATATAAACCGTATGAAATAAATTTGTATTTATTAAAGAAATCCGTTATACTAATGGCAGAAGCAGGAATTGGTGTAACGGATTTCTTTTTTTATGGGAGGCGTTGTATGAAACGAACGGTAGGAATTGGGATTCAAAGCTTTGATAAAATCATAGAAGAAAATTATTTTTATATAGATAAAACAAACTTTATTAAGGAATGGTGGGAAAGCGGAGATGACGTTACCTTAATGACCCGGCCGAGACGCTTTGGAAAGAGTCTGAATATGAGCATGCTCAATTCCTTCTTTTCTTTGGATTATAAGGACAGAGGAGCTTTATTTGAAGGGCTTGCCATTTGGAAAGAGGAAAAATATAGAGAACTACAGGGAACATATCCCGTAATTAACTTATCTTTTGCAAGAATAAAGGAAACAGATTATAAGAAAACAAAGTCAAAAATATATGAAGTTTTAAGAAATGAATATATCAAGTATTCATATATAAGAGACAGTGAGGTTCTGACAGATGCAGATAGGGAAACCTTTGATAGTGTCTTATCTAAGAATATGGAGGAAACAGATGCAACCTCTGCGTTGTACCAGTTATCTGGTTTTTTGTGCCGTTACTATGGAAAAAAAGTCATCATCCTTTTGGATGAGTATGACACCCCGATGCAGGAGTCTTATGTGAATGGATTCTGGGATGAACTGGTTTCTTTTACCAGGAGTCTGTTTAATTCCACCTTCAAGACAAACCCATGGCTGGAGCGGGGCATTATGACAGGAATTACCAGAGTCAGCAAGGAGTCTATATTTTCCGATTTAAATAACCCAAAAGTCGTGACCACCACATCCGATGAATATGCCACCGCCTTTGGTTTTACGGAAGAAGAGGTGTTTGCTGCTTTAGAGGAATATGGTTATGGCGGGCAGAAAGAAGACGTAAAGCACTGGTATGACGGATTTATTTTTGGAGAGCAAAAAGATATTTACAATCCATGGTCTATTTTGAATTTCTTAGATACCGGGAAAATCGGTACCTACTGGGCGAATACAAGCAGTAACAGCCTTTTGGGAAAGCTAATCCGGGAAGGGGACGAGGAGATCAAAGAACTCTTTGGCATCCTGTTAAAAGGAGAATCTATCCGATGTCCGATTGACGAGCAGATCGTATATGATCAGCTGGATGACGACCCGGATGCAGTCTGGAGCCTGCTGCTTGCCAGTGGGTATTTGAAAGTGCTTTCTGTGGATGAAAAAGTGGCGGGAAGAAGTCAGATGTATGAGCTGTCCTTAACTAATGCGGAAGTACTGGATATGTTTTATGACATGGTGCGGGGATGGTTTAAGTGCTCCGGAAGAAACTACAATGGCTTTATTAAGGCACTGCTGGCAGGAAATATAAAGGAAATGAATGTCTATATGAACCATGTGGCATTAAAAACCTTTAGCTATTTTGACACCGGAAAAGACGCCTCCATGTCCGGGACCCCGGAGAAATTCTACCATGGCTTTGTGCTGGGACTGGTGGTGGATCTGGCCGAAGAATACGTCATTACCTCCAACCGGGAGAGCGGTCTTGGCAGATATGATGTGGTGATTGAGCC
This sequence comes from uncultured Lachnospiraceae bacterium, assembly GCA_900316805.1. Lineage (GTDB taxonomy): Bacteria > Bacillota > Clostridia > Lachnospirales > Lachnospiraceae > Roseburia. The sequence goes on along the minus strand of ONEJ01000027.1, from coordinate 40,229 downwards.
AAAGAAAGCAGACGGGGATGCCTTTATTCTGGAATTTAAGGTGCAGGATAAGGAGGAGGAAAGCACCCTGGCGGAAACAGTAGCCGCAGCCCACGCCCAGATCGAAGAAAAACAGTACGAAGCAGCACTGCTTGCAAGAGGAATCAGGGAAGAGAAAATTCATAAGTATGGATTTGCCTTTCAGGGGAAGAAGGTACTCATTGGATAGGAAAAGGAATGGTGTTGCTTGCGATTTGCGTCAAATGCGGCTATAATAAATACAAATTGAAAGCATTGTGGTAAAAAGGGGCTGATTTTTATGAAAACAATAAGTATCAGATTAGAAGATTCCATTTATGAAGAACTAGGAGAAATGCTGGATGCAATGGGACAAACAAAGCAGACTTTCTACGAGTCATTTACCAGAACGGCATTAAGAGAAAGAAGAATTCCATTTATAATATCTGCACCGGCATCCTCAAAAGATACTGTTGCTGATAGAAGGATGGAGGCATTTAAAAGGCTGGAGGCTTCAAGAAAAAAATCTAGTGAGGCGATAGACTATGACAGTGAGAGGGAGGCTGCTATGAATGCAAAATATGGTAGTATTGATTGACACGAATATTCTTCTTAACTATCTCACGAATAGAGAAGATGAATATCTTCAACAATCAATTAGGATTGTAGAGATGTGTGCAAAAGGTGAATGTATCGGATATATAGCATTTCATACACTATCCACTTTGTGGTATGTATTACGCAAACGAAGTGACAAAGAAAGAAGAGAGAATTTACGGGATATTTGTGAAATATTTACTGTAGCATCAGCATCACAGGAAGAGATTTTAGATGCTATTGATAAGGATTCATTTCCTGACTTTGAGGACTGCTTACAGGATAAATGTGCTAAAGAAGTCGGTGTTGATTATATCATTACCTGTAATACAAGGGATTTTGATAATTCAGAGATTCCGGCTGCAAACCCGAAGGAATTTTTAGAATTGATAGCACAACAATAAATTGAATTATTGATAGATTTGAAATATTATAGATGGGAAATACTGAAAAAAATATATCATTAGCACGTTGGATTATTGATAAAACCAATACGAAAAGTTATCGTGCCGGAACCTTAAGTGGCTGGAAACATCCTGTTGTGGACGGGAAAGTGATGACATGCGTGGGTGGAAGACAGAAATTTATTGAACAAGCAAAGATTTTGGAGCGGAAAAGCCGCGCAGGACAAGAGGGAAAGCTTAAGTTTGCATGGAGCGAAGTAAATACAAACATTAGAAAAATCGACTATGATATTTCTATCATTCCTGAGCTATGTGAACTGGAACATATTGAAGATCCAAGAGTACGTCAGCTGCGTCTGATTGCTATGGTGGGGAAGTACAGGGAAGAAGTAAAAAAATGTGACTGGCTTTGTGACTATTATGATGATCTTCTCTTGAAATTGAGAAATGGAGGAGAGAAAACAGACGCGGAAGATGAAAACCGTTTTCGGTGTTTAAATGCTATTGTCATGCAGGAAAAACCTACCTGGGAGCGGGTGTTCAGCGCAAGAGTTTTGCGCGACTCCAAGAAATTTAAGAATGACTATGAGACCTTTTTTCTTACAGTTTTAAAAATTTATTCTCCCTATTATGAAGATGGGATGACAGATGATGAATTACTGCATATGCACGGAATTTTGTCTTATGCACAGATACTGGAATGGAAGGGACCATTGCAATATCTGTTGGATGGGAAAGTGCTTGTAGATTCATCCGTGAATGTGTATGGAACTGTGATCAATACCCAGACAATGGAACACGCACAAATAAGTGCTTTGCCAGGCTGTAAGAAAATTATGACCATTGAGAATAAGGCAAACTATGAAAGTATGAAGTATGAGGAAGGTACGTTATATATTTTCTGTCACGGTTTTTTTACACCCAAAGAAGTACGATTTTTAAAGGAACTCTGCGAAGTAGCTGCAGAGGATTGTGAATTTTATCACTGGGGAGATATGGATTATGGTGGAATCCGGATTTTTCAGTTTATCAAGAATAAAATATTTCCTAAAATTGTTCCATATCGAATGGGTGTAGAAGAATTCCATTGGGCATTGGAATCCGGTGCAGGAATTCCCTTAAAACCAGATACCAGGGCGAAATTGGAACATATGGAGGCGGGCGTTTTAAGTGATTTGAAGGAAAAAATTTTGGAAACAAACTTGACAATTGAGCAGGAACTTTTGTTGTAAAGTAAGAGATAACGATTCTAAGGAGAAGCGAAAAGTTACAACCACAGAAAAAAAGGACATAATGAATGATACTTAACAAACGAATCCCCCTGGATTTTTATAAATTATTCCACACGAGAAATCGTGAAGCCTACATGCAGTTTTTGGTGGCTATATATAAGGAGAACAATGAAATTTACGCGACCATCGGTTTGACAGTGGATGAGTGCCGTGCCATTATCGAAACTACTATGATGAAAGCCGGCATCCTTTGGCAGGAGGACGAGGAAGAGGAGACAGATGCTGCGGAAGGAATTGCTGCCGCAGCGGATGCTGTTATGAGGGAAGAAATTGTCACGAGGGAAGATACAGATGAGGTGAAGTTCCCCAGCGATTCCCCCTCCGGCATCTTAAACCGCCTCATCCGCTGGGGCTGGCTGAAAAGTGATTTTGACGAAAAACTAAATACATACATCATTTCTTTCCCGGTGTATAGCCAGCTCTATACGGAGTTGTTCCTAAAGCTGGGGGAGGAGGAAGACAGCAGGGAGAGGGAAAGTATCCTCTCCATTTATAGTGCGCTTTTTACTTATGTCTCGGATTCGGAGAAAAACAATGATATTTTAAAGAGTGCCCTGCAGACCTCCAGACGGCTGGGACAGCTTCTGTCCAATATGCAGGATGGCATGCGGGAATATTTTGACGAACTGTCAGGACGAAAGGATTTTCTCGGAATCCAGGAGGTACTGGTGGAGGAAATCAACAACAGAGACAGCAAGAAGTATGCAATCCTTACTACCACGGACAGCTTTTACCGGTACAAGGAGGCCGTGAAGGAACTGATTGCCAAAATTCTTGGCACCAACGACAGACGGCGGGAGGAACTGCGGCAGGAACTGGAGAACATGGATCTGGGGCAGGATACTCTCATCCGAAGAAGAAACCGGTACAAGCTCAAGTACTGTGAGGAAGCCAGCCGGCTGGTTTATCAGATTGAGCGGGAATTTGATGTGATCGAGCGGAAATATAATAAGCTCATTGCACAGAAGACGATTTTCGCAAAGCGTGCTCTGGCAAGGATTCACTATATTCTTCGGGAGGGCGCCGGGGATGAAGATGGCATGGCAAAGCTGATCCGGCTGTTAAACAACAGTGAGAAAAAGGATGAAATTATAGAGGAGCTAGGCGGCAGGATCCGTATGACGGCTTCCTTTAAGAACCTGACCGATGACAGCTTCTCTTCCAGAAAGGAGCGGAGCTTCAGCGAATTTGTCCCCATGGATCTTAAGGAGAAGGAAAACCAGGCACCGCAGGATATCGCAGATTTTATTCCCAAGCCCCTCTATACGAAGCACCAGCTGCGGAGTTTCCGTGAGAAAAATATGGTGGGTGATTCCTTTGTAGCTACGGAGCAGACGGTGCAGTCCATGGAGGATCTGGAGAAACTATTGTTTCTGTGGCAGGAGGAAACAGAGAATCACACCTTGGAGGACAATGTTTCCGCTGCAGAGGAGATTCATGGAACAGACGGATTTACCTACTCTAAACTGATTATTCGATGTACTAAGACAAAGGAAGAAAAATAATGTTGGAATATATGGAACAGGTTTCTCCGGGGGAAGCGGAGAATATCAGGAAAACCATTCAGGATCTGTTTCGACAGACCTGCATTTTACAGACAAAATGTGACCCGGTTACATTGGTACAGAGAGATAATCCCAGATATCAGGTGTGCCTAAGACACCGGGAATTTATCGGGGATTATCTGTCGGTGCTGGACTGTGAACTGTTACATGATCCCCAGGAAAAGCTTTTTAGGATCGCAGGAAGCGGCGTTGTGACCGAGCACATGAATCTTATGACAACGAAACTGGTGATCCTGCTGAAGTTGATCTACCGGGATAGAATCATGGGAGAGGGACTGAATGCCACAGTGACAAATCTGGAGGAAATCCGCGGATACGGACAGAACACGGGGCTTATCACCAGACGGCTGACGGCTCAGGAATGGCGGGATAGTCTGCTTCTCATGAAGACCCATCAGATGATCGAGATCCCGGGAGCTGTGGACAATCTGGAGGATCGCACACCGATTTACATTTACGGTACCGTGAATACTTTCTGTTCGGCGCTGGATGTGAATGAGCTGGTGCAGAAATATCAGGACACCGCAGAAACCCAGAGCAATTTCATTAAGGAGACGGATGCATGACACAGTCGAAGAAAATCATTACGGGAATGTGCCTGAATAACTGGGGCGGAATTACCCACAAGGTACTTCGTTTTCACGAATATGTGAATCTTTTCAGCGGAAAAAGCGGTTCGGGAAAATCTACGGTCATGGATGCACTGCAGGTAATTTTATACGGAAGTTTCAACTCGAATTTCTTAAATAAAGCGGCGGATGATGCCAAAAATAAAAGAAGTGTCCTAAGCTATCTGCGGGGAGAGCAGAAGGACGGATCCGCCAACCGCGGGAACTGCGATTTCTGCTCCGTGATCGCCTTGGAGATCGAAGATACCGGAAGCCACCAGTCTATCTGTATCGGCATTGCTTTTGAAGTGAGAAGGAATGATGCCGATATCAAAAAGTATATCTATTTCAGCCACGCAGGACAACTGCCGGAGTCAGAATATATTACAGAGGAAGGGTACTGCTTTTCCAATCAGGATATTAAGGCGCTGGTAAACGAGAGAATGCAGTCGGAAGAGCGGCGGGGCAGGGGAGAGGTAAACCGGATCTATGCCTCCAAAGAGGCTTATCTTGGAACGCTTTACGATGTGATTCTTGGGTATATTGACCCCAACCGTTTTATCACCATGCAAAAGAGTGCCATTGCCCTGAAAATGACCAACGGAACCGGGCAGTTTATCCGTGATTACATGTTCCCCAAGAGCTCCGCGGATACCATTGAGACCATCAGTGACCAGCTGGATGCCTACCGCCAGATCAAGGAGAAAATCGCCGATGTCAGAAAGAGGATCGGGCTTCTGACAGAAATCAGGGAAGCGGGACGGAGCCTTACCGATACCCGGACAGATATTCTGAAGGTAAGATCCATGATCCGCTGCATTGATGTGGAGGATCTGCGGGCAAAAATCCAGGCGGCTGAGGAGGATCAGGAAAGGATCAAAGGGCAGCAGGATTGTCTGCAGGAAGAGGTGAATGCCCTTTCCGAAAAGCGTAAACAGACGGAGCAGGCGTTCATTCAGGTGAGCTCGGACTTAAAGGCCAGTGATCTTGGCAGCAAGGAACAACAGCTGAAGGAAGTGAACAGCAGGGTTTTGATGCTCGCTGATAACAGCAGACAGTGGCAGCGTATTTTACAGGACCTCAAATGCTGGGAAGAGGATGAGACTGTAACGGATTATATCAGCAATCCGGTGCTGAATCTTTTGGAGCAGATCGAGAGGGAACCTGTGACAGAGGAACTGTGTCAGGAGTTTCATCTCAAGATAGAATCTGCTAAGCAGGATATCGAAAACGAGATCGATGATTACACCCAGCAGAGACGGGAAATCGACAAAGAACTTTCCGAGAAACAGAAGCTGGTGGATGACATGAAAAACAACCGGAAATCCTACAGCGACCGGCTTCGGGAAGCACGCAGTGCTTTAGAGCAGAAGTTAAGCACCATTTACGGCAGAACCATCAGGGTACATATTCTGGCAGATCTCTTTGATGTGCAGGAGGAAAAATGGAAAAATGCCATTGAGGGACGGATGGGACGACTGAAGTTTTCCCTTATCACCGAGCCGGATTTTGCCCACGATGCGGCGAAGATTTTCAGGGGAATGAAGCAGTATGAGGAGGTAGACCTCATTAATTCGAAAGCTTTGGCGGAAAGTAATCCCGTGGTTAAGGAACATTCGCTGTATGAGGCGGTGGAGACGAATCTGGATTATGTGGATGCCTGCCTGAAACGCTACCTGGGACATATCATCAAATGTGAATCTGTAGAGGAATTAGAGCAGGTAAAGGATGGCGTGACACCGGACTGCTATTCCTACAGCAATTTTATTTTCCGGCACTTGAAGAAACGGGATTATACCAGAAATGCCTGCATTGGCCGCAAAGTTTCCAAGGCAAGGCTGGCAGAATATGAGATGGACGTGGAAAAACTCACGAAGGAACAGGAGGAACTGACCGCTATCATCGGAAACCTGAAGTCCGCACGGGATTTCGAGTGCCTGAAAGGGGAACCGGCTCACTTTGTTCGTCTTTCCACGGCAGAGTCCGAACTGGAAAAAGTAAACAGGCAGAAGGCAAAGCTGGAAGAAACCATCCGTTCCCTGCGGGAAGGGAAGTATAAGCTTTTGGAGGAACAGCAGCAGTCCCTTGAGAAAGAAATGGATGATCTGCAGTCACAGATCAGTGACAGACAGAAGGAAATCCAGGAGAAGAACAGCCGGTATCAGCAGTTGTCCGGAGAGAATAAAGTGAGAGAGCAAGGCCTTGCGGAACTGCTGGAGGGCTATATCCCGAATGTTGAGATCGAGAACGAAGTCAGTCAGATCCTGAAAACCCGCTCCGGCCAGTCCCTAAAAAACCAGAAGAGAACCGAGGAAAAAGACCTTTTGGACAAGGAACAGGAACAGACGGAAACGCTGCGTCTGGCCAGAAACAGATACATTTTTGCGTACCCATCAGATTCCTTTAACGGTGAGGAGAAAACCAACGAGGGCTACGAGAATCTGTTGGAAGAGTATGAGAATAATTACGAGCCTGCCTACGAGGAGGAGTTTGAGAAACAGTGCCAGGTGGTCTATAAGAGTCTGCGGGAAAATGTGATCGCCACCATTCATGGGGACATTAAGGCGGCTAAGCGCCACACTTATGAGATTAATCGGCTTCTGCGGGAGACCAATTTCTCCGACAGCACTTACCAGATCAAGATTGAGCCTGCGAAGAATGAAAACGGCCAGTTTTACGAAATGCTGATGGCGGAGGAACTGGACAGCAAGAATATGAGCTTTGACGGTATGGATGGGCAGATGAGTCTGGGAGAGGATGAGTTTTACCGGAAATATGAACAAAAGATTGAGCTTCTGACAGAAAAATTCATGCCTCCCAAAGAAGAGGACGAGCATCTGCGCATCCAGAAGAGAAAAGAGATGGAGCAGTACGCCGATTACCGGAATTATCTTTCGTTCAGCATGTTTGAGCAGGTGACGGATGAGAAGGGAAACGTGATCCGGGAAAACCTTGTGGACGATATGGCAGGGAGGGATTCCGGCGGCGAGGGGCAGAACCCCAAATATGTGGCATTGCTGGCGGGCTTTGCCATGCTCTATCTGCAGCAGAGCAACCGGGATTCCAAGATCCGTCTGGTGCTGCTGGACGAGGCCTTTTCCAAGATGGACCAGGAGCGGAGTGCAGTCTGCCTGAAATATGCCAGAAAGCTGAATCTGCAGCTGATCGTCTGCGTGCCGGATGAGAGACTTCAGTCCCTGATCCGGAATGTGGACTGCGTATACGGTTTCCGCCGGTTCCAAAACCAGATTTCCATGATGCATATCGACAAGGGAAATTATCTGGAAATGCTGGAGGGGGAAGAGGACAAATAAATTTGTATTTGTAAAAGAAATCCGTTATACTAATGGCAGAAGCAGGAATTGGTGTAAAGGATTTCTTTTTAAATGGGAGGCATTGTATGAATCGAACGGTAGGAATTGGGATTCAAAGCTTTGATAAAATCAGAGAAGGAAACTATTTTTATATCGATAAAACATGCTTTATTAAAGAATGGTGGGAAAGCGGAGATGACGTTACCTTAATAACCCGTCCGAGACGTTTTGGAAAGAGTCTGAATATGAGCATGCTCAATTCCTTTTTCTCTGTGGATTATAAGGACAGAGGCGGTTTGTTTGAAGGGCTTGCCATCTGGGAAGAGGAAAAATACAGAGAACTGCAGGGAACTTATCCTGTGATCAACTTGTCCTTTGCGAATATTAAGGAAAAAGATTTTAAAACTACCAGTTATCGTATTCGACAGTTTTTGATGAAATTATATGAGAAACATTCGTTTTTGCGGGAATGTGATTTACTTTCACGCGCGGAGAAGGAATATTATGAGCGTATGGCTTCCAATATGAGTGAAGAGGATGCACCGTTAGCACTATATCAGTTATCTGATTTTTTGTGCCGTTATTATGGCCGGAAGGTAATCATTCTTTTGGACGAATACGATACTCCTATGCAGGAGGCATATGTGAATGGATTTTGGGATGAACTAGTTTCTTTTACAAGGAGTCTTTTTAATTCCACTTTTAAAACCAATCCATATCTGGAACGGGGCATCATGACAGGAATTACCAGAGTCAGTAAGGAGTCCATCTTTTCCGATTTAAATAACCTAAAAGTCGTGACCACCACATCGGATGAATATGCCACGACTTTCGGTTTTACGGAAGAAGAGACCTTTCAGGCATTGGAGGAATATGGTTATGGTAAGGCAAAAGAAGAAGTAAAACGCTGGTATGACGGATTCATTTTTGGAGAGCAAAAGGATATTTACAATCCATGGTCTATTTTGAATTTCTTGGATACCGGGAGAATAGATACCTACTGGGCGAATTCCAGCTCGAATAGCCTGGTGGATAAATTAGTACAGGAAGGAAATGAAAATATAAAAACAGCCTTTGAGGATTTGTTGAAGGGGAAAAGCATCTTTTGCCCCATTGATGAGCAGATTGTGTATAATCAGTTAGATGATAATGAGGATGCCATTTTTAGTCTGCTTCTTGCCAGTGGATATTTGAAGGTGTTAGGCCATGAGAAATTAGAAGAGATCGAAAGAACTGCAGAACCTCTGTATGAGTTAGCATTAACGAACTACGAGGTGGAAAAAATGTTTTATAGCATGGTCAAAGGCTGGTTTAACAGATCAAAAGTGGACTACAACAAGTTTGTGGAAGCTTTGCTGCTTGGGGATGTGGATGCGATGAATGAATATATGAATGTCGTGTCAGAGGAAATGTTTAGCAGCTTTGATACCGGAAGAAGACCTTCCAGACAGCAGCCGGAACGATTCTACCATGGCTTCGTATTAGGGCTTATGGTAGATCTCGCAGACAGGTATGTGATTACATCTAACAGAGAAAGCGGCTTCGGATGCTATGATATTATGATAGAGCCCAAGGACAAAAATAAGGATGCCATGATTTTAGAATTTAAAGTATTCAATCCGAGAAAAGAGTCATCTATCGAGGAAACTGTGCAGTCTGCCCTGACACAGATCGAAGAAAAACACTACGAAGCCAGCCTGACCGCCAAAGGAATCCAGGCAGACCATATCCGGAAATATGGCTTTGCTTTTGAAGGGAAAAAGGTGTTGATTGGGTGAAAATAACTTTTATTAAACAACCCTGAGAAGAGAAGACTTTTCCTTGACAACCCACCGGTTCCATGATTAAATAATAGTAGTTATATGACTGACGGATAAGTGGAGAACCACATGGAGTATAACGGAGAATGAAGAAGTGCAGCCGACCGTCTGGGCAGACATCGCGAGATGGTTCTGACCGGATGTGTGGGCTGTTTTTTATGACTCGCATCTGACATTGATACGGGAGATCAATGGTTTTCACCGGAAAATCAACAGATTCCCAAAGCCTGTAGAATTGGGAAAATTACGCTGTGATGCAGCAATTCATGTGTCAAATGCAGACAAAAAAATTTCAGTTACAGGAAGGAGAAATCATGGAGAAGAAAGCTCTCAGCAGTGAATTATGTGCAACAACCTACCCGGGACGCGGCATTGTCATCGGCCGTTCCAAGGATGGAAAGAAGGCGGTAACCGCCTATTTTATTATGGGGCGCAGCGCCAACAGCCGCAACCGTATTTTCGTGGAGGACGGAGAGGGTATCCGTACCCAGGCCTTTGACCCATCCAAGCTGGAGGATCCAAGCCTCATTATCTATGCACCGGTTCGTGTCCTTGGCAACAAGACCATCGTTACCAACGGCGACCAGACCGATACGATCTATGAGCTGATGGACAAGCAGCAGACCTTTGAGCAGGCTCTCAGAACCAGAGAGTTTGAGCCGGATGCACCGAATTATACTCCGCGCATTTCCGGTATTTTACATATTGACAAGGGCGAGTACAACTATGCTATGTCCATTTTAAAGAGCAACAACGCAGATCCATCCTCCTGCAACCGTTATACCTTTGCTTACTCCAATCCGGCAGCAGGGGAAGGACATTTCATCCATACTTATATGGGTGATGGCAACCCGCTTCCAAGCTTTGAGGGAGAGCCTGCATGGGTAGACATCGACGGAGATATTGACAGCTTCACCAATATGGTTTGGGAGAACCTGAACGAAGACAATAAGGTCTCTCTTTTTGTACGTTTCATTGATATTGAAACCGGAAGCTATGAGTCCAGAATCGTAAATAAGAACAAATAAAGTAACTGTTCATGGTTCTGAACAGATACCAAATAAACATATAAGGAGAATCATCATGCAGGAATATGAATTAAAATACGGATGTAACCCGAATCAGAAACCAGCCAGAATCTATATGGCAAATGACGGTGAACTGCCGATTCAGGTGCTCTCCGGCAGAGCAGGCTACATCAACTTTTTGGATGCTTTCAACGGCTGGCAGCTGGTAAAGGAACTGAAGAAGGCCACCGGACTTCCGGCAGCGGCTTCTTTTAAGCATGTTTCCCCGGCAGGTGCAGCTGTGGGACTTCCGCTTTCGGATGTGGAGCGTAAGATTTACTGGGTAGATGACATGGAAGTGGAATTTTCTCCACTGGCCAATGCCTATATCCGTGCCAGAGGGGCAGACCGTATGTCCTCCTTCGGTGATTTTATTTCTCTTTCCGATGTGTGTGATGCCAGTACGGCTCTGGTGATCAAGCGGGAGGTTTCCGATGGTGTCATCGCTCCGGGCTACACCGACGAGGCTCTGGAAATCTTACATCAGAAGAAAAAGGGTAACTACTGTGTGATCCAGATCGATCCGAATTACGAGCCGGCTCCTATCGAGCGCAAGGATGTGTTCGGCATCACCTTCGAGCAGGGAAGAAACGAATTAAACATTGATGACAAGTTTTTTGACAATATTGTAACAGAAAATAAGGAACTGACCAAGGAGGCCAAGATTGATCTTGCCATCGCCATGATTACCTTAAAGTATACCCAGTCCAACTCCGTATGCTATGTGAAGGGCGGTCAGGCCATCGGTATCGGTGCCGGACAGCAGTCCAGAATCCACTGTACCCGTCTTGCCGGTTCCAAGGCTGACAACTGGTGGCTGCGCCAGTCTCCACAGGTGTTGGGACTGCAGTTTGTGGATGGCATCAAGCGTGCAGACCGTGACAATGCCATCGACCTCTATATGGGCGAGGATTATATGGATGTGCTGGCTGAGGGTGCATGGCAGAATATCTTCAAGGTAAAACCGGAGGTATTTACGGCTGAAGAGAAGCGCGCATGGCTGGATAAGAACACCGACGTGGCATTAGGCTCCGATGCCTTTTTCCCATTTGGAGACAACATTGAGCGCGCCCACAGGAGCGGTGTCAAGTATGTGGCAGAACCGGGCGGATCGGTAAGGGATGACAATGTCATCGAGACCTGCAATAAGTACGGCATGGTGATGAGTTTTACGGGAATCAGACTGTTCCATCACTAATTGGAAACTGCCTATGATGTGAGGAGTAAGAGAATACCGGAGCATTTTCTGTGCAGAGAATCTGACAGATGATCCTCCGGGTCTCTATTGATCATTCTTCCTTTCGCCGAAGGCGAATTTGCATGGGCTTAGAACGTAACTGTTCATGGTTCCAAACAGTTACGAATTTTTCCAAAAGAGATAAGAAAATTGAATGAAGTGAATGCTTCTGACATGAAAATACCTGAGCATGTAGTGCTGAGAAAAAGGCCTTAGCCCTGTGCTGCTATTGACATGAAAGGGATGGCATTTCCGGCACTGTTTGTCATGGACAGGGCTTTTGGAGCTGTACCTTTCGGCTGGGTATGGCTCTTTTTTGTGTGGCATGTATGGGAAAACAGAAAGGAGGAGAGGCATGGAAACAAGAATTGCGTTAATTGGAATTATCATAGAGAAGGACGAGGCGGCAGAGCCTCTCAATACCCTGCTTCACCAATACCGGGACTGCGTGGTGGGGCGTATGGGCATTCCCTATCGGGAAAAGGGCGTAAATATCATCAGCGTGGCGGTGGATGCCCCACAGGATACCATCAATGCCTTGTCTGGGAAAATTGGAAGATTGGATGGCGTCAGCGCCAAAACGGTATATGCAAATGCTACGGGAAATCGTTGACAGAGTCGAAAAGGAACAGAATATTGACAGAGAAAGTCTGGCGCTTTTGCTTACCACGGAGGACCGTGATTCGGTTGATTATCTTCGTGCCAGAGCAAGGGAGACGGCAGACCGGGTCTACGGAAAGCAAATCTTTATCCGGGGGCTGATCGAGTTCACCAACTACTGCAAAAATGACTGTAAGTATTGTGGCATCCGCCGCAGCAATCGCAATGCGGACCGCTACCGGCTGACGGAGGAAGAGATTCTTTCCTGCTGTGCCAACGGCTATGAGTTGGGCTTTCGCACCTTTGTGATGCAGGGCGGGGAGGATCCGTTTTACACGGATGAAAAGATCTGTGATCTGCTTCGGAAAATCAAGAGGGTTTATCCCGATTGTGCCATCACCCTTTCCATTGGGGAAAAATCCAAGGAAAGTTATCAGGCGTATTTTGATGCCGGGGCAGACCGGTATCTGCTGCGCCATGAGACAGCGGATGAGGAGCATTACCGATTGCTGCATCCACCGGAAATGTCTCTTTCCAACCGGAAACAATGTCTGTGGAACCTGAAAGAAATCGGGTATCAGGTAGGATGCGGATTCATGGTGGGTTCCCCGGGACAGACGGTGGATACCTTATATGAAGACCTGCAGTTTATCCGTGAACTGCAGCCTCAGATGGTGGGAATCGGCCCCTTTATTCCGCAAAAGGACACACCCTTTGGCCAGGAAAAGGCGGGAACCATGGAGGATACCCTAAGGCTCCTTTCCGTTATCCGTTTGATCCATCCCCACGTGCTGCTGCCTGCCACCACGGCACTGGGCACCATTCATCCTCTGGGGCGGGAAAAGGGCATTCAGGCGGGAGCCAATGTGGTGATGCCCAATTTGTCGCCGGTGGCGGTGAGAGATAAGTACCTTTTGTATGACAATAAGATCTGTACAGGGGATGAGGCGGCGGAGTGCCGGTACTGTATGCAGAGACGGATGGAGAGCATCGGATACGAGGTGGTGGTGAGCCGCGGGGACTATAAAAAATAGGAGGAAATATCAATGTACGATGTAAAATCAATGAAAGCTGAGGAATTTATCTCTGATGAGGAAATCAGGGAAACATTGGCTTATGCCGATGCCAACAAGGACAACATGGAACTGGTGGATGCCATTATTGAGAAGGCAAGGGAGCGCAAAGGCTTGAATCACAGGGAGGCTTCCGTACTGTTGGCCTGTGAAAATGAGGAGAAGATTCAGGAGGTATACGAGCTGGCCCAGCAGATCAAGAAGGATTTCTACGGAAACCGCATTGTGCTTTTTGCACCGCTGTATCTTTCCAATTACTGTGTGAACGGCTGCGTATACTGCCCCTATCATTTGAAAAATAAGCACCTTGCCAGAAAGAAGCTGACTCAGGAGGAAATCGTCAAAGAGGTGACGGCCCTGCAGGATATGGGTCATAAGCGTCTGGCGATCGAGGCGGGAGAGGATCCGGTGAACAATCCCATTGAGTACATCCTGGAGTGTATCAACACCATTTACAGCATTAAGCACAAAAATGGTGCCATCCGCCGTGTCAATGTCAATATTGCGGCAACCACCGTGGAAAATTACAGGAAGCTTAAGGATGCAGGCATCGGAACCTATATCCTTTTCCAGGAAACCTACCACAAGGCCGGATATGAGGAACTTCATCCAACAGGTCCGAAGCATGATTATGCCTACCACACCGAGGCCATGGATCGCGCCATGGAGGGTGGCATCGATGATGTAGGACTTGGGGTACTTTTCGGACTGGACAAGTACCGTTATGAGTTTGCGGGACTTCTCATGCATGCAGAGCATCTGGAAGCTGTCCACGGCGTTGGCCCCCACACCATCAGCGTTCCCCGTCTGAGAAAGGCAGATGATATTGATCCAACTGCCTTCGACAATGGAATCAGCGATGACACCTTTGCGAAGATCTGTGCTTTGATTCGTGTTTCCGTGCCTTATACCGGCATGATCATTTCCACCCGTGAGAGCCAGGCTGTCCGTGAAAAGGTTCTGCCTTTAGGGGTTTCCCAGATCAGCGGCGCTTCAAAGACCAGCGTCGGCGGCTATGCGGATCCGGAGGCAGAGAAGCTGGCAGAGGAAACTTCTGAGCAGTTTGATGTCAGCGACCAGAGAACCTTGGACGAGGTGGTGAACTGGCTGATGCAGATGGGCTATATTCCTTCTTTCTGCACTGCCTGCTACAGAGAGGGCAGAACCGGGGATCGTTTCATGGCGCTCTGCAAGAACATGCAGATTTTAAACTGCTGTCATCCAAACGCACTGATGACCTTAAAAGAGTATCTGGAGGATTATGCCAGCCCGGAAACCAGAAAAATTGGTATGGAGCTGATTGAGCGGGAGATTGAAAATATCCCGAATCCCAAGGTAAAGCAGACGACCTTTGAGCATATTCATGATATCTCTGAGGGCAAGAGGGACTTCAGGTTCTAGACATTGAAAATTAAGTTTCTAGTTGTATGACGAAAAATGAATTTTCATATGCAAGGAGGATTTCCGATGGCGTAGCGGTGGCTACGGCTAGAAAATCCAACGAAGCAGATGGAAATTCAGACAAGTCATATGGCTGGGAACGTATTATTCGGTGTACAAGTATAGTAAAAAGAGAAATTAAGTGTGATAGATGGAATTGTAAAAAGCAGAATAGAAAGGAGAATTTTATATGGGTGTGACATTAAATGATACTCCGTCGGCTAACCGGCTTCATATCGGTGTCTTCGGGAAAACGAACAGCGGAAAATCTTCTTTTATCAATGCCTTTACCGGACAGCAGGTTTCCATTGTGGCGGATGTGGCGGGTACCACGACGGATCCCGTATACAAAGCAATGGAAATTCATCCTCTGGGTCCCTGCACCATTATTGATACTGCCGGGTTTGATGATGACAGCGTTCTCGGGGAACGGCGTGTGGAGCGGACGAAACTGGCTGCGGATAAGACGGATCTGGCGGTGATCGTGTTTGCGGCGGACGAAAAGCCAACGGCGAATAATTGTGTACCCGTGGGAGAAGAGGCAACAGCTGGCGATGAAAAGACAAGTCAGGAGGAATACCGGGAAAAAGGTTTGCAGGATGAACTGGAATGGTATCAGTTCTTTAGGGAAAAGAATACGCCGGTACTTCTTGTGATCAACAAAACAGATTTAGCAGATCCCAAGCCATTATTTGATTTTCTGAAAAGCCGGACCAAAGAGGAGGCTCTGCTGGTGAGTGCCACCACCGGGGAAGGAATGTCCCGGGTAAAGGAGGCTCTTACAAGAAAAGTGCCGGAGAATTTCGGTGAACGATTTATCACCGGAGATCTGGTAGGGGAAAATGACTTGGTAATGCTTGTGATGCCCCAGGATATCCAGGCGCCGAAAGGGCGTCTGATCCTGCCGCAGGTGCAGACCACCAGAGAACTTTTGGATAAGAAATGTCTGGTTATGAGCGTCACAACGGACAAGCTTCTGCCGGCTCTTTCCACTTTGGCAAAGCCGCCGAAGCTCATCATCACGGATTCCCAGGTTTTTGGTTATGTCTATGAACACAAGCCGAAGGAGAGTATGCTGACCTCTTTTTCCGTATTGTTTGCCGCCTATAAGGGCGATCTGCCCTACTATGTGGAAGGGGCGAAGAAGATTGATTCCCTGACGGAGCAGTCAAGAGTTTTGATCGCAGAATGCTGTACCCATGCGCCTCTGTCAGAAGACATTGGAAGGGAGAAGATTCCAAGAATGCTTCGGAAGCGTTTCGGGGAGAAACTCACCATCGACAATGTCAGCGGAACAGATTTCCCGGAGGATTTGTCTGGGTATGATCTGGTGATCCAGTGCGGCGCCTGCATGTTCAACCGAAAATATGTGATGGCGAGAATTGACCGGGCGAAGCAGCAGCAGATTCCTATGACGAATTATGGGGTGGTGATTGCCCATCTGACCGGAATTCTGGAGCATGTGGTGATGCCGTAGGATATGGTGATGCCGTACGATTGAAAACAGATTCATGTTCATGTGCCTGTTATTCGCTGTACAGATGAGCAAGATTTTCTTCGGTTGAGAGAATATCTTCATTTGAGAGAACATCAAACGAGAAATGGGCGCTGGAAGCAATTTATTTTCTATACGCCCAAATCATGGATGAAAAATGGATATGAATGGCTGAAAATGGGCGGTGGAGGATATAAAAATCCGATACGCCCATTATTTCTGAAAAAATGGGCGTATACGTAAAAAAGCCATGTACACCGCCCAAATTAGGTTACTAAAGTGGTTCTGGGAAAAGAAAAATGAGCCGACTTTCTGCTTGTGGGTCACTTTTGTTTGTATTATAATTTAGAAAGCTTCTTGTTTTTATGCATTTCCAGCGATCGCTTGCTGATTTGCTGGAGGTTGCCGTGTAAATTCAGTTGCTGCATATGCTTTATCGCTGAAAAGCCTAAAGCAGGCAGAAAAACAAAAAAGAAGTTGCTCAAAAACGATTTAAATTAAATGTAATTATTTAAGAAAGAAGGAGAAATATGACCATACAGTCCTCCGATGGAACGCTATCCGCGGAACTGGTTCGCAGCGCCAGAAAAACTATGTCCCTGCAGGTGTTTGGAGATGGTAGCGTTGTAATCCGGGCACCCAAATGTGTGAAGGACAGGGAGGCATTGGAGTTCATGGAGAAACACAGAGCCTGGATCCTGACGAAACGGCATCAGATGGAACAACGGGCGGAACAGAGAAAAGAACAGCAGGAACAATACGGCATCCCTCCCTATGATTCACTGGGACAGGCAGAAAAAGATATGATTTGTCAGCATTTTATAGATCGGCTGGAACATTATGCGCCGCTTATGGGGGTAGACTATGGACAGGTGCATATTCGTAACCAGAAAGGACGCTGGGGCAGTTGCAGCAGTAAAGGCAATCTGAATTTCAACTACCGGCTGCATTATCTTCCACAGGAACTGATGGATTATGTGATCGTGCATGAGTTGGCGCACCGGGTATACATGAATCATTCATCGAAATTCTGGGGACTGGTGCAGGCCTATATGCCGGAATACAAGGAGTATCAGAAGAGGCTTCATGATATCGGTATCCGGTAAATTCTACAAAGAAATATTGGAATATTGGTATATTGGTATATTGGTATATTGGAATATTGGAAAGAAGGACACACATATGATTATTACAATAGCAAGAGAATGCGGTTGCTTCGGCGATGAGATCGGCATGCAGCTGGCAGAAAAACTTCAAATTCCTTTTTACGATAAGGAGAAAATTAAAGAACTTGCCAGAAAAAGAGGCGTATACGAGAAATATCCTTCCTTTTACGAGGAAAAGGAAGGCAATATATTTTTGTCAGTCATTGATGAGGAGGAACAGCTTGGAATTGCCAGAAAGACCCCGGAAAAAGCTTTGAAAGAGGTAGTGGGAGAGGATTCCTGTGTAATCATGGGCAGATGTGGCAACTATGCCTACAAGGAAACAACGGGGACAGTAAGAATCTTTTTGAGCGGGGACAAGGACAAACGGGTTGCTCATCTGATGGAGAAACACCGGGTTAGTAGACAGGATGCGGAGGAAACTTTGGATAAAACCGATCGCAGACGAAAAGAATACCACAGATTTTACACCGGGCAGGAGTGGGGATATGCGGGAAATTATGATCTGTGTATCAATGACTCAGTTTTTAGTATTGAGGAAGCAGTGGAAGTGATTCTTGACTACCTGAATCGGTGCGGAATTCTGTAGGCGAACCCTGGGTATTTGAAATTCCGTAGAGTTTTGCAGATGATTTCATTTATAAGACTGGATAAATTTGGTGGGTCTCTTGAAGAGAAGAGTTATAGAAAAATCATAGGGGACTTGAATAGAACTGGAAAAGAGGAAAAGAGAAATGAAATACCTGAGACAATTTTTTATA
Source organism: uncultured Lachnospiraceae bacterium (assembly GCA_900316805.1). Classification (GTDB taxonomy): domain Bacteria; phylum Bacillota; class Clostridia; order Lachnospirales; family Lachnospiraceae; genus Roseburia. The sequence continues at coordinate 21,793 of ONEJ01000027.1, read as the reverse complement.
ATACTGGCATTTTCTTTTGCGGGGGAAGTGCTCCACGCATTGATTCCCATGCAGGTTCCGGCCAGCATCTATGGGCTGGTGCTGTTATTTATCGCCCTGCTGGCAGGCTGGGTAAAGCTGCCCCAGATCAGGGAGACTGCGAATTTGCTGATTACCGTGATGCCTCTGATGTTTATTCCGGCGGGCGTCGGTCTTCTGGAAAGCTGGGGTGAATTAAGAACGATTTTACTGCCGGTTTGTGTGATCGTTGTGGTGTCCACCATTCTGGTTATGGGCATTTCCGGAATGGTGACTCAGGCGATGATCCGGAAATCCCCAAAAAATCAAAAAAATGGAAACAGCTAAAATGAGAAAAGTCAGAAAAAATGATAGAAAAAATTCGAGGAAATAATGAAAGAGAGACTCGAGGAAAAAATACACGAAAAATAATCGCTAGAAAGAATTAGAGAAGGAAGAAAAAAGTAATGAATGAATTTTTACAGAACTCTGTGTTTTTTGGAATTTTTATTAGTATACTTACCTATGAAGCAGGTGCACTGATTAAGAAAAAACTGAAACTTGCAATATTTAATCCACTTTTAATTTCTATTGCGCTGATTATCATTTTCCTGCTTGTGTTCCGTGTGGATTATGAAACATATGAGGCAGGGGCAAAGTATCTGTCGTATTTTCTGACACCGGCAACGGTGGCACTGGCGGTGCCCCTCTATGAGCAGATTGAGCCTTTGAAGAACAACTGGAAGGCCATTATGGCCGGCATTCTGTCAGGAACACTAACTTCAGCGCTTTGTGTACTGGTATTGTCCATGCTGTTTCATCTGAACCATCAGCAGTATGTGACCTTGCTGCCGAAGTCCATTACTACAGCCATCGGTATGGGGCTTTCCGAAGAATTGGGAGGAATCGTCACCATCACTGTTGCGGTCATTGTGGTTACCGGTGTTATTGGAAATATGTTTGCAGAGAGCATCTGCAAGCTGTTTCATATCACAGATCCTGTGGCAAAAGGTATCGGGATTGGCTCTGCTTCCCACGCCATGGGAACCGCAAAGGCTATGGAACTGGGGGAGGTGGAAGGTGCTATGAGCAGTCTGTCCATTGCGGTATCGGGATTACTCACCGTAGTGGTGTCCCTGTTATTCTCCCCAATTTATTAGTGAAAATGCTTTTTCACTTATCAGATTTAGATTTCCCCCACCTGGGTAATGGGAAAAATATTTCCATCCGCCCGCAGCACATGCAGAAGAAAGGAGAATCTTCATTCTATGTCTCTTCAATTTATCCTGGGTCCATCCGGAAGTGGAAAAACAGAATATATTTACGGCAGAATCGTAAAAGAAGCCGGCCTTCACCCGGACAAAAATTATCTGGTGATCGTGCCGGAGCAGTTTACCCTGCAGACCCAGCAGAAGCTGGTGGAGTTGGCGCCGGGCCATGCCATCATGAATATCGATGTGCTGAGTTTCAAGCGTCTGGCCTATCGTGTGTTCGATGAATTAGGAATCACAGACCTTAAGGTGCTGGATGAAACCGGAAAAAACCTGGTGCTGCGCAGACTTGCCCAGAAGGAAGAGGAGTCCCTTACGGTGCTGAGGCCAAATATGAGCCGCATGGGCTATATCGGAGAGGTAAAATCCCTGATTTCCGAGCTGGTGCAGTACAATATTTCCCCGGAGGAGCTTAAGAAGCTGGCAGAGGATTCCACGCTTCCTCAGGTGCTTAGGGCAAAGCTGGGAGATGTCTGCGCCATGTACAATGCCTTCGAAGATTTTCTTGCGGGCACTTGCATGACCGCAGAGGAGATCCTTCATGTTCTAAAGGATCTGGCAGAACGTTCGGCGCTTCTGAAGGGCAGTGTGATTCTGCTGGATGAATTTACCGGATTCACACCGATCCAGAATGATCTGCTGCGGGAGCTTTTGTGCGTGTCGGAACAAATCTATGTGACCCTTACCATCGACCATCAGGAAGATTTTTACCACAGCAGGGGAAGTGAGGAACTGTTTGATCTGTCTAAGCGGACCATTGCCTCTCTGATGAAAATGGCCGGAAAGCTTCAAGTAGAAGTGAAAGAGCCGGTGGTGCTGGCGCAAAGTGAGGAGAAACGGTTTGTGAAATCTCCCTCCCTTGCTTTTCTGGAACAAAACCTGTTCCGGCCAAAGGCAGGAAGAATGGAAGAAAAACCGGAAGAAATTCATCTTTCCGTTACCACCTCTCCCAGGGAAGAACTGGTTCTGATCGCACGGAAAATCAACGAACTGATTCGAAAAGGGTATCGTTACCGGGAAATTGCCGTGGTAACGGGCTCGGTGGAAACCTATAAAAGCTATGTGGAGCCGGTGTTTACTACCTATGATATTCCGTATTTTCTGGATACGACCCAGGAGGTACTGTTTCATCCTTTTATCGAGATGATTCGTGCAGCGCTGGAGATTGTAGCCTGCGATTACAGTTATGAGGCGGTGATCCATTTTCTGCGCTGCGGGTTCTGTGACTTTTCGGACGAGGAAATTGACCGGCTGGACAGCTATCTGCTGGCCACAGGAATCCGGGGACATAAGGCCTGGAGCAAACGCTTTGCTCAAACACCAAAGCAGAAATCCCTGTATGATCAGGAAATGCTGGAGACACTCCGGGGAAAAATCACGGCTGTTTTGGAACCTCTTTGGCAGGTGTTTATGCGAAAGGATGCCCAGGTTCGGGATGGGATTGTTGCTGTGTATGAACTGTTTACAGCCTTAGACTGCGAACAGCAGTTGTGGGACAAAGAACAGTCCCTTCTGGAGCAGGGACAGCAGACAAAGTCCGGGGAATATGGCCAAATTTATAAAATCATCATTGAATTATTGGAAAAATACTATGATTTTCTAGGAGAAGAGGAACTTGATATAGAAAAATTCTCCGAAATTCTCGATGCCGGGCTCTCCGCAGCGACCGTTGCCTCCATTCCGCCGGGATATGATTGTGTGACCATTGGAGATATCGAGAGAACCAGACTCAATCATATTAAGATTTTATTTTTTGCCGGGGTGAATGACGGTATCATCCCTAAGGAGGCGAAGGCAGGAGGTATTATTTCCGAGTATGAGAGGCAGCTGCTTTTGTCCCGGGATGTGGAGCTGGCTCCAGGGGCCAGACAGCTGGCTTTCGTCCAGCGGTTTTATTTGTACCGAAATTTAACAAAACCATCGGAACAACTTTATATCAGCTATGTCAAATCTGACCGGGAGGGACATGCCCTAAGACCTTCCTATTTGATTGGAGTTTTACAGAAGCTTTTCCCGGCAATGGTAAAAGTGGAGTATGAAGAGGTGGAGGCACGACCGGACTTCTATACAAAGGAGGCTGCCTTCTCTTACCTGATTCGCGGAGAACGGGATGAGGACTGGTATGGTCTTGCCCACTATCTGCTTTGTGAAGAAGGGCAGGTGGGACAGCAGACCAGACAGCTTTTAGAGGCTCCCTATGTCTGTTATGAGGAGGAACCTATTAGCCGGGCGGTGGCGCTGGCCTTATACGGAAGAAAACCGGCAGAGAGTATTACCAGACTGGAACGGTTTGCTTCCTGTGCTTATTCCCATTTCCTTGCTTATGGGCTGCAGCTTCGGGAGCGTGAGAAGAGCAGCTTTGAAGGGGTGGACATGGGAAATATCTATCACGATGCTTTGGAGCGTTACAGCCGGAAGCTGGAGCAGTCCAAGTACGACTGGTTTGGGATTCCGGACGATGCCCGGGAAGCCATGGCGGCAGAAGCCATGGGAGAAGCTTTGGAGGCCTGTCCGAATATAGGCCTTTATGCCACCGCTGAAAATACATACCAGGTTAAGCGCATGGGGGAAATCTTTCAGCAGACCGTCTGGGCTCTGACGAAGCAGGTCCGGGCGGGGAAATTTGTGCCGGAGAAGTTTGAACTTTCCTTCTCGGAGATGGAGGATGTGGGGGCTCTTTCCTATACGCTGCCGTCAGATGTGAAAATGCATCTGGTGGGAAGAATTGACCGAATAGATACATTCAAAGAAGAAAATCAAATCTCGATTAAAATAATCGACTACAAATCCGGAAAGGCACAGTTCGATATGGTTAAGCTTTACCGGGGGCTTTCCCTGCAGCTGGTGGTCTATCTGGATGCAGCCATGGAGCTGATGGCGAAGGAATATCAGGAGCAGGATCTGCAGCCGGGTGGAATCCTCTATTACCATATTGACGATCCGGTGCTGCAGGATGAAGGCAACCTGACAGAGCAGGAAGCAGAACAGGCGCTTTTAAAGGCTCTTTGTCCCGATGGCGTGGTCAACGACGATGAGCAGATTTACCGGGCGATGGATGAGAATTTAGAAGGCCGCTCTGCGGTCATTCCGGTGGAACTGAAAAAGAACGGAGAACTTTCTACGGCCCGTTCCCATGTGGCGTCCACAGAGGAGTTTCAGGTGATGGAGCAGTATTCCAGAGGGAAGATTGCAGAGATCGGAAGAGACATCTATGGGGGAAAGATTGGGATAAATCCCTACCGCTACAAAGCCGAGTGCAGCTGCACCTACTGCCCTTATGGCTCTGTGTGCGGAGTAAAAAGCCGCATTCCGGGGTATGGGTTTCTAGATCTGGACTCCATGAAAAAAGAGGATGTAATGGATTTGATGCGTACAGAAAACGCAAAAAATGAGGGGAAGCATAAGACAGATAATAAGGCAAATGAGGAAGGGAGGGAGTAGCTGCATATGAAGTGGACGAAGGAACAGCAGAGTGTAATTGATTTGAGAGACAGGGATTTGCTGGTGTCCGCAGCGGCGGGCTCCGGAAAAACAGCGGTTCTCGTAGAGCGGATCATCAGCCGTATCACAAGGGATGAACCGCCTTTGGATATTGACCAGCTTCTGGTGGTAACCTTCACCAGAGCAGCGGCGGCAGAAATGCGTGAGAGAGTTGGTGCTGCTGTGGGTAAGCTCTGCGAGGAACAGCCGGAAAATACCCACCTAAGAAGACAGTCCGCTCTGGTACATCATGCCATGATCACCACCATCGACAGCTTCTGCCTTTTTGTGGTGCGGAATCATTTTGAAGATATCGGCTTAGACCCCAATTTCCGTATTGCCGATGAAGGGGAAATGAAGCTTTTGGAGCAAGATGTATTGTCTGCGGTATTTGAGGAAAACTACAGGGAAGAAAGAGAAAGCTTTTTAAAGCTGGTGGACACCTACGCCGGTAAGAGAAGCGACCGGGCCGTGAAGGATATGGTATTAAAACTGTACCATTTTTCTCTCAGCAGTCCCTGGCCCAGAGAATGGCTGAGGGGGCTTATGGATCCCTACCGGGTTGCTTCCACAGAGGAACTGGAGAAGACGCCGATCCTTCAGGATATCGCGGAGCACTGCCGGCTTCTGCTTCTTGATGCCGCAAGGCAGGAGGAAGAACTTCTTCAGCTGGCACTGGCTACAGACGGTCCCAACGCCTATGCAGAAACCCTGCAGCAGGATCTTAAGCAGCTGAAAAAAGCAGAAGAGATCACGGATTTTGCTGCCATGAACGAATTTTTCCAGAATCTGAATTTCAAGAACCTTTCCGCCATCCGCAAATTTACGGGAGACGGGGGCAAGAAGGCCGCGGTCCAGGATGGCAGGAGCGGAATCAAAAAGGAACTGGGGGAGCTGAAAAAGGAGTACTTTACCGGCAGTGTGGAGGAACTTCTTGAACAGCTGAAGCGTCTTTCACCGGTGGCAGAAGAACTGGTGCATCTGGCGCTTTCCTATACGGATGCCATGGACCGGGCCAAGCGCAAAAAGCGCATCGTGGATTTTTCGGATATTGAGCACTTTGCCCTGAATATTCTGGTGGATGAGAAGACAAGAAAATGCCGTCCCGCTGCCGGGGAGTTCCGGGAGCATTTTGCCGAGATCATGATCGACGAGTACCAGGACAGCAATCAGGTGCAGGAAGAAATCCTAAAGGCTGTATCCAGAGAAGAGGAGGGAGGCCATAACCGGTTCATGGTGGGGGATGTGAAGCAGAGCATCTACCGGTTCCGGCTGGCGAGACCGGAACTTTTTATGGAAAAATATGGCGCCTTTTCCACCGAGGCCGGTGTCCGGCAGCGGATCGACCTGCACGAGAATTTCAGAAGCCGCAGTCAGGTGCTGAACTTCTGCAATGATATTTTCTACAAGATCATGAGCCCGGATCTGGGCCGGGTAGCCTATGATCAGGATGCTGCCCTGCACGGCGGGGGAGAGTATCCCGAAAATCCGGGGATGGAGGCGGAGCTTTTACTTCTGGATACCGCAGATGAGCTGCTGGCAGAGGAAAATAACAAAAGCAGCCGCCAGCTGGAGGCTCACATGGTGGCTGCCAGGATTGAGAAGCTTATGGAAAAGACAAAGGTCAAGGATAAGGAAAGCGGACAGCTTCGCCCCCTTCGGTATTCCGATATCGTGATTCTTTTCCGAAGCCTGAGGGACTGGGGGACGGAATTTGCAGGGATTTTGTCAGAACACGGGATTCCCGCCTATGTGGAGTCTGCCACCGGCTATTTTTCAGCCATTGAGGTGCAGACGGTGTTAAATATGCTTCGGATTCTGGATAATCCCTATCAGGATATCCCCATGGCGGCGGTGTTAAAATCTCCCATGGCGGGGCTGGATGATGAGGAACTGGCCCAGATCCGGGTGGATGATAAGGAGCATACTTTTGCGGAGGCTGCCCTGTCCCGGATGAGACAGCAGGAGGAAGGGCTGCTTCATGACTTTTATGAGGTTTACACCAGACTTCGGGAGGCCAGAGAACTGCCGGTTCATGAGCTGATCTTAAAAATTCTGGAGGAGACCGGGTACGGCAATTATGCGAAGGCTCTTCCGGCGGGAGAACGCCGGGGGGCGAACCTGGCCATGCTGGTGGAAAAGGCTGTGGATTTCGAGAAAACCAGCTACCGGGGCCTTTTTCACTTTGTGCGCTACATTGAGGCGCTGCAGACCTATGAGATCGATTTCGGTGAGGCAGATTCCACCAGCGAAAATGCGGATGTAGTGCGGCTCATGACCATTCATAAGAGCAAGGGATTGGAATTTCCGGTGGTGTTTGTGTCCGGCCTTTCCAAGCGGTTTAACCGGACGGAATCCAATGCAATGCTGGTGGTGCATTCGGATCTGGGGATGGGCTTTGCGGAGATTTCCGGCCGTCCTAAGGTGCGGAAAAACTGTATTGTGCGCACAGAAATCGCTGACCGGCTGCGGCGGGAAAATCTGGGGGAGGAGCTTCGGATCCTCTACGTTGCCATGACCAGAGCGAAAGAGAAACTGATTCTGACCGGCAGTATTGCTGATCTGTCTAAGACCCTTTCCGGCTATACCGGAAATGTTACGGCTTTTGCGCCCATCAGCTACAGACAGCGGGTGGGAGCGTCCTGTTATCTGGACTGGATTCTTCCGGCCATGCTTTCCTACCCGGAGAAATACACCATTGAAACGGTGGATCCCGGTGGACTTGCAGGGGAAATCACAAAGAAACTGGTGAAGGAACGGCTGGAATATGGGGAACTCATGGCGCTGGTGGAACAGGCAGATGAGGAAAAGGTGGGACAGTACAGGGAACTTTTTTCCTACCAGTATCCCTACCGTGAGGAATTGCAGCGCAAAAGCAAATATTCCGTGTCGGAAATAAAGCATGCCTCCATGGTGCTGGCCTTTGACCGTCAGGAGAAAGAAGCGGAGATTCCGGAGTTTTTGAAAAACGACAGGGAACCCTGTCTGCCTTCCTTTGTATTGTCCGGGCAGGAGAAGTCTGCGAATTCGGATAATCAGGGCGTAAGTCCGGGAGCACTGCGGGGAACTGCCGTACACCGGGTGATGGAGTGCCTTGATTTTGGCGGGCTGGCATCGCTGGATCCAAGCAGTCCGGGGGAAGTAAAAGAATTTGTAAAGAAAGAGCTTTCACGCATGCTGTCGCAGGGAGAACTGGATGAAGCATCCTCTGGGCTGGTGTATCCGGCAATGATCGAGGCCTTTGTCAGGGATCCGGTGGCGGCGCGGATGGCGGCTGCCGCCGAAAGGAGCCAGCTTTACCGGGAAAAGCCCTTTGTCATGGAGCATGACGGGGTACTGGTGCAGGGAATCATCGATGTATTCTGGATCGAGGGGGATTCCATTGTGGTGCTGGATTATAAGACCGACCGGGTTACCCGGGGAGAGGAACTTAAGCTTCGATACCAGACACAGCTGCAGCTGTATGGGGAAGCCCTGTGCCGGATTTTTTCCACGAAGGAGCGTAAGATAACGGTGGAGGAAAGATTGATCTATTCCTTCCACCTGAAGGAGGTCGTGAAATTATGAGTCGAATCGTGCTGTCATCTGCGTCCCCGAGACGTAAGGAGCTTTTGGAACAGGTGGGAATTGAGTTTGAGATCTGCCCAGCCAGAGGGGAGGAAGTCATCACCGCCGGTAAGCCGGATCAGGTGGTGCAGGAATTGTCTGCCCAGAAGGCAAAGGAGGTGGCAGCCGGGATCCTTTCTTATAACGAAAAACACCCCGAGCTGGTGACACCCCAGGATATCCTTGTGATCGGGGCGGATACCGTGGTGGCTTATGAGGGGCAGATTCTGGGGAAACCCAAGGATGAGGCAGATGCAAAAAGGATGCTTTTTCTGCTTTCCGGCAATACCCACAGTGTCTTTACCGGTGTGACTTTTATTTTCATGGACAGGGAAGGCCGGTGCGGGCAGTATTCCTTTTACGAAGAAACCAGGGTGGAGTTTTATCCCTTGTCAGAAAAGGAAATTGATACCTACGCAGCCAGCGGGGATCCTATGGACAAGGCCGGCAGTTACGGGATTCAGGGACCCTTTGCAGCTTACGTGAAAGGAATCTGCGGCGATTACAACAATGTGGTGGGACTTCCGGTGGCAAGGCTTTGTCAGGAACTGAAAAAGCTTGGATTTCCCTATTGAGTGTATTATAATGTGTCTATGAGTAAAAGCCATAATAGGAGGAAATAAGGGATGGGAGAATATGATGACAAGGTTCTCTCCTGCTTTTTAGAGAAGCAGGGACAGCTTTTTCCGGAGAATGTTGCAGATACCATGGAGGAAGCAGAGGCCTTTCTGGAGGATTGTATGGCCGTAGTGGTGAAGAATCTTGGGCAGGTCAGGGAGTACTTTGATGAGGCCGGGATGGACGCAGCGGGGATGAGCGATGAGGAACTGCTGGAGGCCTGTGAGGTTTTCGCGGTAGGAGATGGACGTTTTCTGATTGTGGAAGGATAAGGGATGCATAGTAAACGGGGAAAAATCATTGGGGCAGCGCTGCTTCTTTGCTGTGCCTTTACGCAGCTGGGAGCCTGCCGGGTTGGGAATCTTGAGATCCGTGTGGAGAAAAACGAGCTCACCAGCTATAAGAATGTCTTTCAGATCAATGATGAGAAATATCCGGTGGAAATCGCGAAGCTGTATCTTTGCAATTACCGGAATCTGTACGGCAGGACCAATGGGCTGGATCTCTGGGAGAATACAGATACCGCTGATCTGGAAACCTATGTGAAGTCTGTGACGATCCAGGAGCTTTCCCGGATTGTCTGCATGGATCTTCTGGCAGAGGAAAAGGGTTTAGAACTGTCGGAGAAGGAACAGAAGCTTGCAGGGAAGGCTGCAGAGGAATATTATGAGTCGCTGACGGAAGCGGAGCTTTCCTTTATGGAGATCAGCCTTAAGCAGGTGCAGCAGGCCTACGAGGATTATGCGCTGGCCAATAAGCTGTATGAGGTTCTGACGGAGAACACCCAGGAGGAGGTCAGTGACGACGAAGCCCGTGTCATCCGTCTGCTGGAGATTTATGTGACGGATGAGAAGAGTGCGGCGGCTGTGGAGAAAGAACTGAAGGCAGGGACGGACTTTCGAACCGTGGCAGAAACATACAATCTGTCGGGGGAATCAGAAAGGACCGTGGCCAGGGGAGAATACCCGCAGCAGATCGAGGACATCGCTTTTAATCTGGATAATGATGCTCTTTCCGGCAGAATCGAGACGGAGGATGGGTATTATTTCCTGAAATGCCTGAATAAGTTTGAGGAGGAGCTGACCCAGTCCAACAAGGAAAAAATCCGGATCCGCAGGGAAAAAGAGAAGTTTGAGGACAGCTACCAGGGATTTGTGGATGAGGCTGATTTCCGGATGAACGATCATCTGTGGGATAAGATTTCTCTTTCCGATACACAGGAAATTCAAACGGATTCCTTTTTCCGGGTATATGACCGGTATTTACGGAGGAATACAGAAGATGGCATGGGAATTTGACTGGCTTTATGGACTGCAGGAACTACATGGACCATTGCTGGATGAAATCATGGTCTGTCTGTCAGCATTGGGAAATGCGGGAATCTTCTGGATGATACTTTCTCTCGTGTTTCTTGCAATGAAAAAATACCGGAAAACCGGCATACAGATGCTTATCACCATCGCGGTTGCTTTCATTTTGGCCAACCTGATCATAAAGAATCTGGTGGCCCGGGACAGACCCTGCTGGATTGATCCGGAAGTAGAGCTTTTAATTAAGAATCCGAAGGATTATTCTTTTCCCTCCGGGCATACGGTGAACGGATTTGCGGCAGCAGTGACGCTTTTATGTAATGACAGAATGCTGGGAATTCCTGCGGTGATTCTGGCATCGGCTATCGCCTTTTCCAGAATGTATCTGTTTGTTCATTTTCCAACGGATGTGTTTGCGGGCGTGATCGTTGGAAGTGTCTGTGGGATGCTTGTGCATTATGTGTACAGCAGGAAAGCGTGAGATGTCCTGCTGTTTTGCAAATGTTTACGGGAGGGATATATTCGGAATGCATATATGCAGAAGGGACATGTGTGGAAGGACTGCATGCAGAGAGAATATGAATCATTAGTAACAAAAACAGGGAGAATTGATTTCTCCCTGTTTTTTAATCCCTGATTTTATATCATTTTCCTGAGAACCAAACCTCCATGTTATTTCGTCAGCAGAAGCATGATGTCGTTGCTTCTCTTAACAAATTTTGTCATTGCATCCGGTGACAGAGGCTGGTTGGCAAGCAGTGCCAGATCATATAACTGTTCGGTAAACATTGGCACATGCTCAGAATCCTTGTTATCTAAGATGTATTTTACCAATGGGTTGTTGATATTTAAGGTCAGTGTCTGGTCAGCGGCAAACATATTCGCATCCATACCGCCGCCCATGGAGTACATCTTCATCATATCCTGCATACGTCTTCCCTGCTCGGAAAGGGTGAGAATGGAGGCAACGTCTGCGTTCTTTAAAGCTTCTGCCTGAACGGTCAGCTTATCGTTGTTCAAAGTTTTCTTGAATACTTCGGACAAGGTGTTGGTGGCCTCTGTCAGATCACCGGCATCCTCAGATTTCAGTGCATCGGTGACATCCGCATCAATGCGCTTGAACTGGTAATGCTCGTTGCGCTGCTCTAACTGGCTGATAAAAGAGGTATCGATGTTGTGGTCAAGAATGACCGCATTCATTCCCTGTTCTTTGAACATGGAAATGTACTGACCCTGCTGTACCTTGTCGGTGACGTAGTAGATGGTGCTCTTTTCCGGTTCCTTTTCCTCTTCCGGTTCGGAGGTATCGGTTTTTTCTTCTGCAGATTCTGCAGTTCCCTCTGTGGATTCCGTCTCTGCTGCAGCGTCATCCGTTGTGTCAGCAGCTTCTTCTGTGTTTTCCTCCTCAACCGGTACTAACAGCTCCGGAAGGGTCTGGTACTTGTCATTGATATCTTTAAACAGGATATAATCATTCATCTTGTCGCAGAATTTAGTATCCTTTAAGCAGCCGAACTTGATGAATGGGCTGATGTCATCCCAGTATTTCTCGTAGGATTCCTTGTCGGTCTTGCACATACCGATGAGCTTGTCAGCAACCTTCTTGGTAATGTACTCGGAAATTTTCTTGACAAATCCATCGTTCTGAAGTGCAGAACGGGATACGTTAAGCGGCAGATCCGGACAGTCGATGACACCCTTTAAGAGCATTAAGAACTCAGGAATGACCTCCTTGATATTGTCTGCGATAAATACCTGGTTGTTGTACAGCTTGATGGTTCCTTCGATGGAGTCGTACTCGGTGTTGATCTTCGGGAAGTACAGGATACCCTTTAAATTGAAAGGATAATCCATGTTCAGATGGATCCAGAACAGAGGCTCCTTGTAATCCATAAATACCTTACGGTAAAATTCCTTGTATTCCTCGTCGGTGCACTCACTTGGATTTTTGGTCCACAGTGGGGTGGTATCGTTGAGAGGTACCGGACGCTTTACGATTTTTAATTTGTCCTTAGCCGGAGAAACCTCAACAATCTCCTTTTCGCCGTTTTCGTTTTCCTTCTCCTCAGTCTTGGCTTCTTCGTGGATCTCTTCGATGACGGTGTCGGTGTCTAACTTATCCTCTTTGTCGATGGTCTCGTACTCTTCAGGAGCGTTGGCCTTGGATAAGTAGATTGCTGTTGGCATGAAAGAGCAGTACTTTTCGATGATCTCTCTTGCCCGGTACTCGTTGGCGAACTCCAGGCAATCCTCATTTAAGTAAAGGGTAATCTCGGTTCCCACATCATCCATGTCGCCGTCTACCATATCGAACTCCGTACCGCCGTCGCAGGACCAGTGAACCGGTGTGGCACCTTCTTTATAAGAAAGAGTATCGATGGTTACCTCATCTGCCACCATGAAAGCAGAGTAGAAGCCTAATCCGAAATGGCCGATAATCTGGTCATCATTGGATTTGTCCTTGTACTTCTCGATGAAATCCGTAGCACCGGAAAAAGCGATCCGGTTGATGTATTCCTCCACCTCATCGGCAGTCATTCCAAGTCCGTTATCGATAAATTTCAGGGTTTTCTCCTCCGGGTTAACGATGACCTGAATCTTTGGCTTATAATCGGCGGGAAGTGAGTATTCTCCCATCATATCCAGTTTTTTCAATTTGGTGATGGCGTCACAGCCGTTGGAAATCAGCTCACGATAGAAAATATCGTGGTCAGAATATAACCATTTCTTAATAATTGGAAACAGGTTGTCACTGTCAATAGATAAATTTCCGTGTTTATTTGCCATAGCTTTGCATCTCCTTATTATTTTTCCTTGTTTTTTACTATAAATAATGATAAATCCATTAAAAGGAAAAGTCAACAAAAAATCAGCACTCTATAACGTTGAGTGCTAACAAAACACGGAAAAAACAAGTAAAATCAAGGGCTGCGGGAATTATAAAATCTTTCTAAACTAGGGCAATGACATTGTATTTGCGGAAAAACATGGACTTTTTGTGGAAAAAATGTTACGATTGCTACCGCGAGATTCATTACGCAAGATAGATAGGATAGGTCCTGTTAGAATCGATAGAATGTGGAGGATTACATGTCAGAAGAAGAACAAAAAGGTCAAATAGAAACAAATAGAAAAGGAAGCATGACGGAGGGCAGTCCCGTCCGCTGTATGGTGACCTTTGCAATCCCTATGATTCTGGGAAATCTCTTTCAGCAGTTATATAATCTGGTGGATTCCATGATCGTAGGAAAGCTGGTGGGGCAGGAGGCTCTGGCAGCAGTTGGTGTTTCCACCGCCATTACCATGCTGTTTGTCATGGTGGCTGTGGGAACGGGAATAGGATGTTCCGTGGTGATCTCCCAGCTCTTCGGGGCAGAGAAGATCAGGGAAATGAAGACGGCGATTTCCACCGCGCTGATTTCCATCATGGTCTTTTCCCTGCTGTTAAGTATCACAGGAAGAGTCTTCAGCCGCAGCATTTTACAGCTGATGGGTACGCCGAGGGATATATTTTCCGGTGCCGAAACTTATATGAATATCTATTTTTATGGATTTTTCTTTTTATTTCTGTACAACGCATTTTCGGCGGTGTTTAATGCCCTGGGGGATTCGAAGAAGCCTTTGTACTTTCTGTTGTTTTCCTCTGTATTTAATATCGGGCTGGATCTTTTGTTTGTGGGAAAATTCGGCTGGGGGATTGCCGGGGCAGCCTGGGCTACCCTTATCGCTCAGGCGCTTTCTGCAGTTCTCTCTTTCGGAGTACTGCTGCATAAGCTGAGCAGGATCCAATGCGGGAGTTTCCGGTATTTTGACGGGAAGATGCTTTCCAATATGACCAGAGTGGCGATTCCCACCATTCTGCAGCAGTCCATGGTTTCCGTGGGAATGCTTCTGATTCAGACAGTGGTAAACCGGTTCGGCCCGGTGTTCATCGCCGGCTATACTGCGGCCTGCAAGATTGACGGCATCGCCATTGTCCCCATGGTCAATGCGGGAAATGCCGTGTCCACCTTTGTGGCTCAGAATATGGGAGCCGGCAAGCCGGAGCGGGCAAAGCAGGGATACCACATCGGTCTTGTGATGGGCATGGGAATTGGACTTCTCATTGGTGTGATTATGTTCTTTTTCGGGGATGCCTGCGTGGGTGCCTTTATGGACGCTTCCACAGATGCTGCGGCTATCGCTGTGGGTGCAAAATACATTAGTCTGGTTTCCATGTTCTACTTTGTCATGGGAGCTATGACCGTCACCAGCTCTGTTCTTCGCGGCGCAGGAGATATGAGGTGGTTTCTGTCTATTACATTGATCAATCTTGCTTTGCGGGTGTCTCTGACGTTTCTGCTGGCAGATGCTACGGCGGGCATGATCATTATCTGGGCAAACCCCATTGGCTGGGGCGTAGGTTTCCTGATCGCTTACTGCCGCTACCGGCAGGGGGGCTGGAAGAAGATTAAACTGGTGTAGAAAGAGAGAGGAAAAAGCATGTTAGAAACAGGAATGAAAGGAAGAAAAGAAATCGTTGTTACACAGGAGAAAACAGCCAAAGCCATGGGCAGCGGCACACTGGATGTCTTTGCCACACCGGCCATGATTGCTCTGATGGAAAACACTGCTTTCGAAAGTGTGGCGGGAGAATTGGAAGAGGGAAGCGGCACGGTGGGTACGGCATTGAAGGTGAAGCATGTAGCTGCCACACCGGTGGGAATGAAGGTGGTCTGTGAGACAGAACTGGTGGAGGTGGATGGCAGAGCCCTGACATTTTCCGTAAAGGCCTTTGATGAGAAGGGGCTTATCGGAGAGGGCGAGCATGAGCGTTTTATCGTATTCAACGAGAAATTCCAGGCAAAAGCAGATGCCAAACTGGAGAAGTAATGCTGTACGATAAAGATATCAGGGAACCGCTGTTTGAGTACCTGGAGAATACTTTTGGAAAAGTCCGACTTCTGGAAGAACAGGTGATGGGAAAGTCCAGAGCCGATGTGGTGATGGTGGTGCCAAATGCCCTTTATGGCATTGAGATCAAAAGTGATGCAGATACCTATGCCAGGCTGGAGAGGCAGGTAAAGGACTACAATCTTTACTATGATTATAATATGATTGTGGTGGGAGCCAGCCACGGAGCCCATGTGGAAGAACATGTGCCCCGGTGGTGGGGCATCATTACCGTGGAGCAGGAAGAAGACCATACCGATTTTTATCTGCTGCGTCAGCCGGAAAAGAATCCCCGGATGGATCCAAACCGAAAGATTGAGATACTCTGGCGGCCGGAGCTGGCCCACATTCAGGAACTCAACGGCATGCATGCCTACAAGCAGAAAAGCAAGCGGTTTGTGGCTGATAAGATCGTGGAGACGGTTCCGGGGGAGACGCTTTCTCTGCAGATTTCCGAGGAACTGTTTCAGCGGGACTATACGAAGATCTGGGACACCATTCAGACATTCCGGAAGGAGAACGGACAGAAACCCCGCAGAAGAAAAAGGAGGAAAAGAAGGTCCTATCATGCCTAAAGGATGTTAAAATAAATCAATAAAACTGAATAAATTTAATCATTCCAATGCGTTGCATGCTATGCTAAAATAGGTCAAAGAAATTGATAATATTTATTTGATTAGAAAAGAGGATCATCATGAAGAATTATGACAAGTACGAGAGACAGTATTTCCTTCCACCGGTTTGTGAATATGACTGGGTGAAGAAGGATCATATAGAAAAGGCACCAATCTGGTGTTCCGTTGATTTACGTGACGGCAATCAGGCGCTGATCGAGCCTATGAGTCTGGACGAGAAACTGGAATTTTTCCAGATGCTTGTGGATATCGGCTTTAAGGAAATCGAGGTGGGCTTCCCGGCAGCCTCTGAGACGGAGTTTATTTTTATGAGAACTCTGATCGAGCGGGATATGATCCCGGATGATGTGACGGTTCAGGTGCTGACTCAGGCCAGAGAGCACATTATTAAGAAGACCTTTGAGGCGGTAAAGGGAGCGCCACACGCAGTAATCCATCTGTACAATTCCACCTCTGTGGCTCAGCGTGAGCAGGTGTTTAAGAAGGATAAGGATCAGATCATGAAGCTGGCTGTGGACGGGGCAAAGCTTCTGAAGGAATTGGCTTTAGAGACGGACGGGGATTTTTCCTTTGAGTACAGTCCGGAGAGCTTCCATGGTACGGAAGTAGAATATGCGGTGGATGTCTGCAACGCAGTGCTGGATGTATGGCAGCCGGATGCGGAGCACAAGGCCATCATCAATATTCCGGCCACCGTGGAGACGGCGATGCCTCATGTATTTGCCACCCAGATCGAGTATGTGAGCAAGCATCTGAAATACAGAGACAATGTGGTATTAAGTCTGCACCCGCACAACGACAGAGGCTGCGGTGTCAGTGATGCGGAGCTTGGTATTCTTGCGGGAGCGGACCGTATCGAGGGAACCCTCTTCGGAAACGGCGAGCGTACCGGTAACGTGGATATTATCACCGTTGCCATGAATATGTATTCCTATGGTGTGGATCCTGGACTTGATTTTGAAAATATGCCAAAGATTCGCGAGACCTATGAGCGCCTTACCAGAATGCAGGTGGGAGATCGTGCTCCTTATGCAGGAAATCTCGTATTTTCCGCTTTTTCTGGTTCTCATCAGGATGCTATCGCCAAGGGTATGGCATGGCGTGAGGAGAAAAACTTAAAGACCTGGACCGTTCCGTATCTGCCCATCGATCCGGTGGATGTGGGAAGAACCTACGATTCCGATGTCATCCGCATCAACAGCCAGTCCGGCAAGGGCGGAATCAGCTACATCTTAAAGCAGAACTTCTCTATTTCCCTGCCAATGGCAATGCGGGAGGAAGTCGGCTATGCGGTAAAGCAGGTTTCCGATGAGGAGCACAAGGAGCTTTCTCCTCAGTGGGTTTACAATATTTTCGAGGAGCAGTATGTCAATCCGAGACCGTATTTCACTATAAATTCCTGCCACTTTAAGCAGAATGACGGTATTATGGCAGAGGTGGAAATTGTATGTGGCGGTAAGAAGACAATCGTAGATGCCAACGGTAACGGACGTCTGGATGCAGTCAGCAACACCTTCAAGCAGTTCTTCGGCGTCAGCTATGAGCTTTCCACCTATGAGGAGCACGCCCTTTCCCATGGCTCTTCCTCCAAGGCCATTGCCTATGTGGGCATTACCTGCGACGGAAAGAATTACTGGGGTGTCGGCATGGATGAGGATATTATCCGTGCTTCCATCGACGCGCTGATCGTTGCCGTGAATAAACTGCCGCAGATTGAGCAGAATGAAGAGGGTCAGGATGAGCGTCTGACGGCAATGCTTAACTATATCCAGAACAATTACCAGACGGTGACCCTGGAGAGTATGGCAGAGCAGTTCCATCTGTCGGAGCCTTATATTTCCAAGTATATTAAGGATAAATCCGGCAAGACCTTCGGGGAGCATGTGGCCCGCATCCGTATGAAACGTGCCAAGACTCTTCTGAAGAACGGCAATATGACCGTTGAAAACATTGCCTATGCAGTAGGGTATCAGAATGTGGAGCATTTCACCCGCACCTTTAAGAAAACCTTCGACAAGACGCCGCTGCAGTACCGCAACCAGAGTCGGGAGAATAAATAAATTTGTTTGAAAAATTAACCACAGCCCCCATGCTGCATCAGCAGGGGGCTGATTTTTCATAAAAAGGTTGCCAAAAGTTATTCAGTGTATGGGAGGAATAAAGGATGTATGATGTGATTATTATCGGAGCAGGACCGGGAGGAATCTTTTCGGCCTACAACTGATGCAGAAGAGAAAAGACTTAAAAATTGCTGTATTTGATGGGGGACATTCTCTGGAGCAGCGCCATTGTCCCATTGACGGAAATCAGGTCAAAAGCTGTATCAAGTGTAAGACCTGCGCCATCATGAACGGATTTGGCGGGGCGGGAACTTTTTCCGATGGAAAATACAATATCACCAACGATTTTGGCGGCACCCTCTATGAGTACATCGGAAGAGAACGGGCTTTTGAACTGATGAAATATGTGGACAGCATCAATATGTCCCACGGTGGCGAGGGAACGAAAATGTATTCCACTGCCGGAACTTCTCTCAAGAAGCTCTGCATGCAGAATAAGTTGAAACTGCTGGATGCTTCTGTGCGCCATCTGGGGACAGACGTCAACTACGTGGTTCTGGAGAATCTGTACAACGAGATGAAGGAACACATGGACTTCTTTTTCGATACGCCGGTGGAAAAGATTGAGGTGGCAGAGGATGGCTACCGTGTTTTGACAAAGGACAAAACCTATGACTGCCGCAGATGTATTGTGTCTGTGGGAAGGAGCGGAAGTAAGTGGATGGAGCAGGTCTGCAGTGACCTTGCCATTCCCACCAAATCCAACCGGTTGGATATCGGTGTCCGGGTGGAACTTCCAGCCATCATTTTTTCTCATCTGACGGACGAACTCTATGAGAGCAAGATCGTGTATCGGACGGAACGATTTGAGGACAATGTAAGAACCTTCTGTATGAATCCTTACGGCATGGTGGTAAATGAGAACACCAACGGTATTGTTACCGTCAACGGCCACAGCTATGACAGTCCGGATCTTCGCGCGGAAAATACCAACTTTGCCCTTCTGGTGGCAAAGCATTTTTCCGCAGTCCAAATACCCCGGGCTTTATATCATCGGGGATGGCAGAGGAAGGAAAAAAGAGTCCCACATCACTGCAAAAAACAAAGCAGTATAGGACTCTTTTGTGCATTTTTTCAGTGTGTTATTCCGTATAGGGATTCACATGCACCATCACATGCTTCACCTTCGGAAACTGTTCCTCCAGTTTGTTATGAACCCGCTCGGCGATATCATGGGTTTCCCACAGGGTATGGTTCCCATCGGCAGAAATTTCAATATCCACATATATTTTATTACCAAATTCACGGGTGCGCAGATCATCGATGCGAAGAACGCCTTCTTCACTGGCTGCACAGCTGCGGAACTGTTCCTCAGTTTCCTCGTCACAGGCGTGATCCACCATTTTATTGATGGCATCCTTGAAAATGTCGTAGGAGGCCTTTGCGATGAACAGGCAGATCACAAGGCTCGCGATGGGATCCATAATGGGAAATCCCAGCCTTGCAAAAGCGATACCAATCATAGCCCCGATGGAGGAAAGGGCATCGGAACGGTGATGCCAGGCGTCTGCCAGCAGCGCAGAGGAGTCAATGCGTTTTGCGTTAATCCTGGTGTACCAGAACATGGCTTCCTTGGTGATGATTGAAATGATTGCCGCTACAAGAGCCAGCATCCCCGGGACAGCCAGATCGCCGTAATTGCCGCCTATAATAGTCCGGACGGCATCGATTCCGATGGACAAGCCGGTAATCAGCAGAATGGTCGCAAGGATGACAGCTGCCACACATTCCATCCGCTCATGACCGTAAGGATGATCTTTGTCAGAGTCCTTGGCAGAGACGCGGATTCCGATGATTACTACAATTGTACTGAACACATCTGATGCCGAATGAACAGCGTCGGAGATCATGGCACCGGAGTGGGCAATGATGCCTGCCAGAAGTTTGAAAGCCGAAAGAATCAGATTGCCAAAGATGCTAACCAGGGAAACCCGATTGGCAGTTTTCTGAAAATCATTTGTCATAAAAATATTTCCCCTTTAAGAGCTAATGTTTTATGTATATCCTCACAATATAGCAACATAGTTCCCAAAGTGCAAGATTTTTCAAATATGTATGGTAAAAAATACATAATTTAGCTTGCTGCCTTATCGAGAGGAAGAATGTAGAGGTCTCCGCGGGTGTGTACCTGCAACAGTTCTTCTGCTCGGCAGCTTTGGATCAGGTAATGTTTCCGATGGTCAAAAACAAGGCAGATCTTTTTGTTAAATACCTTTGAATCTGTTGGATATTCATAGATATGCAGGGAAGCAGCATACTTTTTCTTGAGCTTCCAGATATCCATGAGTCCTATACCACTTCCGCCGCTGTCCAGGTGGGTGGAATGCCGGGATAGTCCAAGATCTTCATATACCTCCGGCGCAAAGGGAAGACCGGTGTCACTGATTTCTACGGCCGGTGCATCAGAGAGGATGCCAAGATGCACCAGCACAGATCTGGTATCGGTTGATTTTGTGGCAATCAATGCATTTTCTATCAGATCAGAAAGCAGATGGGTCAGATCGGATTCAGAAATTTCTGTTCCGATCCGGGCTGGAAATTCAGGATGCAGTTTTACCTGATATGTAATTTTCTCCGCTTCCGCCCGTTTTCCCATATAACTGAGCATCGCGTCTACTGCCGCGTGTCCGGTTTGCGGGAGTGTGCTGTCGGTCCGGGTGGATTTTTCAAGAAGCTTCATGCGGTCGCTGCCCAGAGCATTCAACTGCCGGATCAGTGCTTCTGCCTGTACGGTGCCACCGGAATCATCAGAACCGGAACTTTCTAAATAGTCGGTGATGGCAGAAAGCATTGCCGGAATGAGCTTGTTGTCTTTGTGGATGGTTCGAGCCAAATCCTCATTGCTCTTCATTAAAGCTCTTATTTTCGCATCTTTTTCTTCAAGCTCCTGCCGGAGGGATTCTAATTCTAATTTTCGAAGTTTGGCCAGATAGTAGCGCTTGATCTGCTGCTTCCAGAGGAGAAAGAGGAGAGCTGCTGCTAATAATATATAGTAGGGCATAAACAGATCAATTTTACTTGGGCGGGAAATCTGATATCCAACCGTCAAAATGAGAATAATCAGCAGACCAACATAAAATACGATATTGGAAAAATTTTCACTGCAGATATTCTTGATTCCTTTTTGGTACTTCCTGAATTGGAAGGGAATATGAGCGATGCTGAAGGATAAAATTCCACAGCAGATAGAGGAGATGACATCTGTAGGTGAATAATTTAATTTAGACAAAAGAAAAAACACAACGCCCCAAAATATGCTTGATAGGATGAAACAGCCGTTGCTAAATGCATAGGCAATCATTGATACGGTAAAACATAATTTAGGGGTGGAATAGAATGCAATCAGTGCGGCAAAGTAAAACAAAGTATACGAGAAGACAACACAGAACAATCGGCTGTTTATGGTAAGAACCGAGGTAGTAACCGACAGAATGGTACTGCAAATTAATATTTTCGAAAAGGAAGTCTTTATGTTCATTAATTTGGTGTATACATAAAAACAAGTTATCAGAATAAAAAAATTCTTTAAGATGAAAAAATACATAAGCAGTCCTTTACATAACATTATCCTACATAAAAGCATCCTATTGATGTAATAGTGAATTGCCGGGAGATATTTTATGCTTTCCTAAAAAAAGGAGGTGTAAAATATGCTGGATTATGTTCTTGATTTTGTTTATAAGATGATATTTGGACACTAGTACACCGAATAATAAGTATCTGGCCATATGACTTGCCTGAATTTCCATCTGCTTCGTTGGATTTTCTAGCCGTAGCCCCCGCTACGCCGTCGAAAATCCGCCTTGCATATGAAAATTCATACT
>ONEJ01000028.1 GCA_900316805.1 uncultured Lachnospiraceae bacterium | reverse complement strand
GGGAGTTGGTTCTACAAAGAACGGCCGTGATTCCGAGTCCAAGAGATTAGGAGCAAAGAGAGCAGACGGACAGTTCGTAAAGGCTGGAAATATTCTTTACAGACAGCGTGGTACAAAGATTCATCCTGGCGTAAACGTAGGTATCGGTGGAGACGATACTTTATTTGCAAAGGTTGACGGAATTCTTCGTTTCGAGCGTGTAGGTCGTGACAAGAAGCAGGCATCTGTATATCCGGTAGATAACGAGTAATGTAGAAACCCCGACTTTAAAGCCGGGGTTTTGCTTATATAATGAGGTACTTTTTATGTTTGCAGATCGTGCAAAAATTATTATCAAATCCGGCAGAGGCGGAGACGGACATGTATCCTTCCGCCGGGAAAAATATGTCCCCAACGGGGGACCGGACGGGGGAGATGGCGGCCGCGGTGGAAATGTGATCTTTGAGGTGGATGACGGATTAAATACACTGACGGATTTCAGACACCGCAGGAAATTTGCTGCCGAACCCGGAGAAGAGGGTGGGAAACGCAACTGCCACGGAAAAAACGGCGCTGACCTGATCCTTAAGGTTCCGGAGGGAACTATCATAAAAGATGCTGCCTCCGGCAAGATCATTGCCGATATGTCCGGCGAAAACCGCCGTAAGGTGGTTCTTCATGGCGGCAAAGGAGGTCTTGGCAACCAGCATTTTGCCACCTCCACCATGCAGGCACCGAAATATGCCCAGCCCGGACAGGAGGCTATCGAAATTGAAGTTCTTCTTGAACTTAAAGTTATTGCAGATGTAGGGCTTGTGGGCTTTCCGAATGTAGGAAAATCAACCTTTTTATCCCGTGTCACCAACGCCCAGCCTAAAATAGCCAATTACCATTTTACCACTCTTTCGCCCAATCTGGGGGTTGTGGATATGGAGGACGGCAATGGCTTTGTCATGGCAGATATCCCGGGGCTGATCGAAGGGGCATCGGAGGGTGTGGGCTTGGGCCATGAATTCTTACGGCACATTGAACGGACAAAGGTCATTATCCACATTGTAGATGCTGCCGGTACAGAAGGCCGGGATCCCATCGCGGACATTCACGCCATTGATCATGAATTAGAGGCCTACAATCCGCAGCTTTTGAAGAAGCCGCAGGTTATCGCTGCCAATAAGATTGATGCCATCTACGGCGACGAAAACGAGATCATCACATCGCTGCGGGAAGAATTTGAAAAGGATGGGATTGCGGTTTATCCGATTTCTGCGGTCAGTGGCCAGGGAGTACGGGAACTTCTCTTTCATGTGAGAGAACTTCTCTCCAAGTGCCCGAAGGAAGCAACCATCTATGAACAGGAATTTGACCCTGCATTAGGCTTCTTTAAGGATGAACCCTATGAGATTACCGTCGATTCTGACGGCGCTTATGTGGTGGAGGGACCTAAGATTGAGAAAATGCTGGGTTATACCAACATGGATTCCGAAAAGGGCTTTTTGTTCTTCCAGAAATTCCTGAAAGAGCAGGGTATTCTTAAGGAACTAGAAGAAATGGGAATCGAGGATGGCGATACCGTCAGAATGTATGATCTTGCATTTGATTATTATAAATAGGAGGACAAGTTTCTATGAACAGCAGACAGAGAGCCTATCTCGGCAGTCTGGCAAGCAATATTGATCCGATTTTCCAGATTGGAAAGGCTTCCCTGACACCGGAAATTATCGATGCCCTGGATGCAGCTTTGGAGAAGCGGGAACTGATTAAGGTTTCTGTACTCAAGAACTGTATCGATGACCCGAAGGAAATTGCAAATATGATCGGGGAGCGAACCCATGCAACGGTTGTCAAAGTAATCGGAAAGAAAATGATTTTTTACCGTAAGGCAAAAAAGAATCCGAAAATCAAGCTTCCGGAATAGATACAATGAAAATCGGAATTTTGGGAGGATCCTTCGATCCCATTCACAATGGTCATCTCCACATGGCGTGCTGTGCCTATGAGGCGTTTTCATTGGATCAGGTGTGGCTGATCCCTGCAGGGCATTCCCCGAATAAGGATGAAAGTGCCATGACGCCGGCTGAGGACAGGTTTCAAATGTGTGCGCTTGCAGCGAAGACATACGATTGGCTCTATGTAAGCCGCCTTGAAATTGATTCCAATGAACGAAGTTATACCTATCGCACGTTACAAAAATTAAAAAAAGCGCATCCGTCGGATGAGTTATACTTTATTATGGGTGGAGACTCGCTGGATTATTTTGACACCTGGTGTCATCCTGAGATTATTGCATCTCTCTGCAGAATTTTGGTAATACCCAGGGACCAGTTTGATGTCGATCGAATGAACCAAAAGATTCAGGAACTGAAGGAGCGCTTTTGCAGTGATATACGGATCATCAGCTGCAGGAAATATCCGGTATCCTCTACCCGGCTCAGAAATGAGCTTGTTCGTGGTAATCTGCCAAAGGAGGAGCTTGCTCCACAGGTTCTTGCCTATATTCAGGAAAAGCATTTGTATGGAGTTAAATAGCAATGGAAATAAATGAAATTCGCAAAAAATTGAAAAAAGAGCTGGATAAAGCCCGTTACGAGCACACGATGGGAGTCATGTATACCGCCGGAAGCCTTGCCATGGCGCACGGATATGACTACCAAAAAGCCATGGTTGCGGGACTGCTTCATGACTGTGGGAAATGTCTTCCTACATCAGAAAAAATCAGCCTCTGTGAAAAGCATCATATTTTGATCACGCCTGTGGAACGGGAAAATCCGGGACTTCTGCATGCGAAGGCCGGAATGGTATTAGCAGAAGAAAATTATGGAGTGACAGATCCGGAAATACTGCATGCCATCAAGGTTCATACTACAGGTGAACCCAACATGAATATGCTTGATAAAATCATCTACGTAGCAGATTATATTGAGCCTCTGCGCTGCGAGGCTCCGCGGCTGGATGTGATCCGACAGATTGCATTCTCTGATTTAAATCAGTGTGTCGCAGAGATCCTCTATGATACACTTCATTATCTCAGCGGCCGGAAGGGAAGTATTGATCCATCGACCCAGCTTACCTACGAGTTTTACCGGCCCTATGGAAAGGAGCATTCATGAACCAGGAATTATTAAGCGTTGTAAAAAAGGCTGTGGAAGCCTTAAGAGACAAAAAAGCCGAAGATGTTACTGTTATTGATATTACAGGAGTTTCTTCGGTTGCAGATTACTTCATTATTGCAAACGGAACCAATACCAATCAGCTTGCTGCCATGAAGGATGCGGTAGATGAAGCTCTGTATGCGGACGGAATTCACGCAAAACAGATTGAGGGCAATGCAAATTCCACATGGATCCTGATGGATTACCAGGATATCATTGTTCATCTGTTCTCAAGAGAAGACCGGCTGTTCTACGATCTGGAACGAATCTGGAGAGATGGAAAGGTGATTGAAGTGTAGTGCATGCACTTCAATCACCTTTTTCCTTTCTCTAGAAAAACCGGAATACACCAAATACCTTACCAAGGATCTGACAATCCGGCACAATGATGGGATCCATAGCATCATTTTCCGGCTGCAGGCGGATATGTCCGTCTTCCTTATAGAAAGTTTTCACCGTAGCGGAATCATCCACCAGTGCAACAACCATTTCGCCATTATGGGCAGTATTGCATTTCTCAACCAGAATATGATCTCCATTAAAGATACCGGCATTGATCATGCTTTCTCCCTGTACCTTTAACATAAAGGATTCCTCATTGGGCATAAACTCTGAGGGGATTGGAAAATAAGCATCAATATTCTCCACCGCAAGGATTGGCTGTCCCGCGGCTACCCGGCCTACCATCGGCACGTTCACAACCTCTCTGCGGGTCAGATTAAAGTTGTCGTCAACGATTTCTATGGCACGGGGCTTCGTGGGATCCCGACGGATATATCCGTTCTTCTCCAGGGACTCCAGGTGGGAGTGCACGGAGGAAGTGGATTTCAGATGAACCGCCTCACAAATATCCCGCACAGTGGGGGGATACCCTCGATTTAAAATTTCGCTCTTAATATATTCAAGAATTTCCCTCTGTTTATCAGTGATCTTCCCATAGGATGACATACCAGATACCTCCATATTTTCTAAGTTATTAAAATCATATCATATTTCTTTCGAAAAAGCAAACATATATTCCGAAAATTTGTTCGATTTTTCTGTTGACAAACATCTGTTCGCGAGGTATATTATTAATGCAAACAAATGTTTGGAATTGCAGGGAGGTAGAAAGATGACAAGAGCAAGAAAACATGTTATCGTTATTACAGGAGTTATTTTAATTTCGTTTTTCATTCTGTTGGGAAGCAGCATCCGTGCCTTTGCCAGCTCCGGGTATCCGGAAGAGTACCACAAATATTATACCTGTATCACACTGGAAGGCGGGGATACCCTTTGGAACCTGGCGGATGATTACATGATTGACGGTGTTATGTCGCGGCAGGATTTTATGAAAGAAGTCTGCAAGTTGAATCATATTTCAGAAGATACCGTCCTGAGAAGCGGAGACAGTCTTGCCATTGCCTATTATTCAACGGATATTAAATAATATTATCCGGCAAAACGTAAATGTTTAGATTTTCTGATATTAGTGACGATAATGAGTTACAGTTCACATACCTGTGAACTGTAACCGATAGACGATTAGTATAGTATCCGTTGCACTCTGTTGAAAATAACTTTCCAATGCATTATAATATTGCAATAGGAGAGTATCGATATGCTGAAATTGTTTTATGTAATATTAATGAACCTTCATCGCGCGCCCTACTTCATTCCAAATATGAGAATGCGCGCAAACCATCCTGAAAAATATTCTGTGGAGCAGCGATATGCTGTGGTTCATCATGCGATTTATCTTATGAACAAAACCGGAAAGATCAACACGGTTGCAACCGGCCTTGAGAATCTGCCAAAAGAGGGTGGATACATGATGTATCCGAATCATCAGGGAAAATATGATGTTCTTGGTATTATGTACACCCATAAAGAACCTTGTTCCTTTGTCATGGACAAACGTAAATCCCATACGATTCTGGTTCGTGAATTTTGCGATCTGGTTCAGGCGAAGCGTTTGGAAAAGGATAATCCGAGGCAGGGCATTACTATCATTAATGAAGTGGCTAAGGACGTGGCTGCCGGTAAAAAATATATTCTTTTCCCGGAGGGGGGATATAAGTTTAATAATAAAAATAAGGTCTGTGATTTTAAAGCAGGAAGCTTCAAAATTGCATTAAAGTCAAAGGCTCCTATTGTTCCCATTGCCCTGATCGATTCCTATAAGGTTTTTAACAGCTTTCATGTAGGTCCTATTACCACATATGTTCACTACTTGAAGCCAATTACCTACGAAGAGTATAAAGACATGAAGACTACTGAAATTGCTACTCTTGTGAAGCAGCGTATTCAGGAAAAAATAGACGAAATAAGCGCAGAAGAGAATTGATCCATTTGGGTCAATCCTCTTCGCTTAATTCAATATCATCATTTGCATCATAATCTCTTACATTATTTTTTACATCATTGACAATACTAACATTATTATCACTTTCATTGTTAACAATATCGTGATTATTAGTTTCATCACGAAGGTGAACATATTTCGCAGCCTTACGTCTATTGTCATCCTCAATGGCTGCATAGTGCTTTCTGGTGGTATTGACATCCTTATGGCCAAGTACATCTGCCACAAGATAAATATCGCCGGATTTCTGATAGAGGGATGTACCATAGGTGCTTCGCAGTTTATGAGGTGTTATGTTTTTCAGATTCGTGATCAGCTTTGAATATTTTTTAACGAGATTTTCTACAGACCGTACCGTAAGCCGTTTATTTTGCATTGATAGAAATAAGGCTTCTTCATGTCCGGGCACTGCGGTAATCCCTTTTCTTTCCTCCAGATAATCGCAGAGCGCATCCCGTACCTCCTGGCCAAAGTATACAATGGCCTCAGCGCCACCTTTCCTGTGTACTTTAATGCCATTATTTTTCAGGTCGACATCATCAATATTCAGCCCCACACATTCAGACACACGGATCCCGGTGCCCAGCATAAGGGTCAGAAGTGCCAAATCACGGGTTTTCGTGTGCTCATGGTATTTCTGTTGCCTTTCGGTAAGATTTTCCCCGGATTCCACCTCGTCAAGAAGTCTGGCTACCTCATCTACATCCAGCCGGATGATGTTTTTCTCGTGGATTTTGGGCATGCTGACCTTCATAGCTGGATTGGTATCGATCAGTTCATTCTTAAAGAAATAGTTGTAAAAGGAACGGAGAGAGGCGAGCTTTCTGCTGATTCCACGCTCCTCATTGGTGTGTGCCACACCATCTTTTTCATAAACCTTAAGATGGTAAAGATATTCCTCAATATCCATAGGCCTTAACTCATCTAAGATACTGATTGGAATATCCCTGATATTCATTTTTTTACAGATCGGGTTATTATCGTGAAGATATTGGAAAAAACAGGTCAGATCGTAGGAGTAAGCCAGTCTTGTCCTGGACTGTGTTTCGGGTTCTATAGCGATAAAAAACTGCTTGCAATAGGGTGGAAGAGCCTCCAGCTGTTCCCTCAAGAGCAGTTCATTTTTTACATCAACCTCTTCATAATATGCCTTAGATTTTGCCATCTTTCTGCCATCCTTCCAAATTTCCGTTTGTAATTGCATGGAATAATCGTTTCTTGACACCGGGATTCTCCCGATTAGCTGTTGCAAAAGCTCTTTCACTTAAGGAAAACTGAATATATGTTTATTATACTATAAGATCAAATAATGGACAAGAAATTTGAATTTTGTCATAAAATTCGCTATACTAATTTTGATGAAACAAAATGACTAAATAAATATTAGAGGAGTGTATACAACAAATGAAATTTATTATCCAACGGGTCACTCAGGCAAAATGCGAAGTCAACAATGTCGTTACCGGACAGATTCAAAAGGGATTTTGCGTCCTGATCGGCATTTCCGAGACAGACAATGAACACATTGCTGATAAAATGATGAAAAAGCTATTGGGAATGCGGATTTTCAGTGATGCCAATGGCAAAACCAATTTATCTCTTCAGGATGTGGATGGCGAACTGCTTTTAATTTCGCAATTTACACTTTACGCAGACTGCCGTAAGGGGAACCGGCCGTCCTTTGTACATGCCGGAAATCCTGAGCTTGCCAAACGGCTGTACGAATATATTATCAATCAATGCAAACTCCAGGTTCCGGTGGTGCAAACCGGAATATTCGGTGCAGATATGAGAATTACTTTGACGAATGATGGGCCTTTTACCATTGTATTGGATTCCGAAGAGCTGAACTTATAGAATAGAGATGGAAGAATCCACTTTTGTATGCTGACGAACGAGGAGAAACCATTGGAACATAGAATGGAACTATTCGCAAAAGTCAAGTTTAACGAATAGTTTAAGTTCTAAAAGACTGCGGAGCCATCCATATAATATTAATTACATTTGATATCTGGCTCCGCATATCGTTATTTTAAAGTGTTTTCTCGTATTTATTTTGTTCGTGATTTTATTTATTTTCCTGCATTTTCTCCCGGAATGAAAGAATCATATCTACGCATTGTTCCGGGGAAAGCTTACTGGTGTTTAGTGACAGGTCATAACTGCGGGAATCTCCCCATTTTTTGCAGGTGTAATAATTATAATAGCTGGAACGCTGTTTGTCACTTTTCTGTATCATGTCCTTCGCTTTATGCTCCGTAACATTCTCGCGCTTACTGATTCGTTTGACCCGGTCATCCATTTCAGCGTGAATAAAGACATTCAGCACATCTTTGTGGGAAGCAAGGGCGTAATCTGCACAACGACCCACCATAACGCAGGATTCCCGGTCAGCAATCTTTTTAATGGTGTCGAACTGGGCCAGGAAGACCTTGTGATTTAATGGCATATCCAGAAACGGCGCCGAGGAATAATTGCCTCCCGAATAGGTATCCATCACCAGCGAATACAAAAAACTGCTGGTAGGCTTTTCATCCTGTTTCTCAAAAATTTCCTGGCAAAATCCGGAATCCTTGGCAGCCTGTGCAAGTAATTCCTTATCATAAAGCTTAATACCCAGACGCTCAGAAAGAAGCTTTCCTACTGTATATCCACAGCTTCCCAGTTCCCGACCGATGGTATAAATGTGATTTCCCATAATATGTACCCTCCCTGTATGTAACGCAAAGTTCTATACAGATTATACAAAATACCACTTTAAAATTCAATAATTTTACAAATTATTACGAAATTGTCTTAATAATTTTTCGAAATATTCAGGAAGCGGCGCAGAAATTTCCAGATAGTTTCCGGAAGACGGATGGAGAAAACCTATGGTTTTTGCATGGAGAGTCTGTCCCTGAAGCTTTGGAAAACCACTTCTCACTCCTGCGTATAGCTCGTCCCCAAGAAGCGGATGCCCAATGTTTGCCATATGCACGCGGATCTGATGGGTTCTTCCGGTTTCCAAGCGGAACTGGACGTAGGTGTAGTTTCCAAACCGTTCCAGAACACGAAAATGTGTAATGGCAGGCTTTCCGTTCTTTTCATTGACGGCCATCTTTTTTCGCTGGGTAGGATGACGCCCTATGGCGCCTTCGATGGTTCCCTCATCCTCCTTCAGGTTTCCGCATACAATGCCCTCATAAATTCGGTTTACAGAGTGTTCCTTAATCTGTTCTGCAATCTTCATATGGCTTTCATCATTCTTGCAGACAATCAGGGAGCCCGTGGTATCCATATCGATACGATGAACAATACCCGGGCGGATTTCTCCATTTATACCGCTGAGAGAATCCTTGCAATGATACATGACCGCATTCACCAACGTTCCGGTATAATGACCAGCCGAAGGATGTACCACCATGCCCTTGGGCTTATTGACAATCAGAAGATCCTCATCCTCATACAGAATATCCAGCGGGATGTCTTCCGGTACAATAGCGGTCTCCACTGCATCCGGAATACTGACAGACACCAGATCATCTGTATGCACCGGATAACTTGGTTTCTGCGCAGATCCATTGACCAGCACATCTCCACTTTTTATAAGCTTCTGAAAAGATGCCCTGGAAGAATCCGGATAAATGATGGATAGAAATTTATCCAGACGTAAATTCTCCTGCTCAGCCAGCACTTCAAATTCTTCTGTCTTCATGGATGTACGTTACCCCTTCTTCTCTTTCTTCGGAGGAAAAATCACCTCGTAGTCCTCGTCCTTATAATAGAAAAGTACAAGCACAATCAATGCAACAGCCGCCACAGTCACGTAAATATCAGCCACATTGAAAATCGGAAAATTGATCAGTGTAAAATCAAAAAAATCCACGACATAGTGGTGAATAAACCGATCAATCAAATTGCCGATGGCGCCGGCGCCGAACCCAATCAGAGTTAGATTAAGTCCGAGAAAATGGCGGTTCCAGGGGATCCTGCGGTACATGATTGCCAAAAGAACCAGCACCACAAGGGTCAGAACCACAAAAAATGTCATTTTACAGGCCAAAAAGGCAGCCGGATTCTCATCGAAATAAGCGATGTGAAACAATCTGTAAAGCAGAGTCACCGGATCAAAACTGAAGGCTGCTGATTGGTTTTCCAGATAGCGGAGCTGAAAAACCCCGTCAATCAGAACAAAGGGCTCCCGGTTCTTCAGTTGGCTTACAGCCAGATACTTGGTAATCTGATCAAAAATTACCAGAGCCGCCACCGATAATAGGCTGATTCCCATCATTTTTTCCGATTTATGTTTTTTCTGTTTCATACACGATATTTCCTTTTTCTTTTTATTTTTTTCCTGTTTTCGTGAAGCATCAGACACCTTTCTGTTCTGAAAAATATTTCCGGTTCTCAGATTCCCGGACGCATCCATACAATATTTGCAAAAGGGGTCAGTCTGTAGATTACCGGTACATGCGAAAACGAACCCGCAGCTTTCCCTTCTTGCTGAAGGTCTGGTCTGTCTCAAAGACAAATCGTCCTTTGCCTCTCACAGAAACAATGGCTCCATTTTCACAGGAGGTATTGCAGCCCACGCTTTTTCCGTTGATAAATACTTTATCTGCCGCAATATAGGCAGCCGCCTCTGCCCGTGAAAGGTGATAAGCTTTTGCAATGATGGCGTCGATTCTGTTGGAGGCAACCATGTCTGCAATGTCTTCAAACTCCGGCTGCACCTCTAACTGATCAAAGTCTGTCAGAAGAGAAAGCTGCATCATGGTGTGGCGGATCTGGGTGAGGTTTTCCATGAGAAATGTACCGATGGTTTCTTCACAGAAGATAAATGCCCTGTGATCACTGCATAAGATGTCTCCGATCCTGTTCCGCTCAATGCCCAGATTCATTACCGCCCCCAGCACATCCCGATGGCTGAAATCCTCAGCAAATTTGGGATACAGAGGTTTAGCCTCGATACAAGAGATGGGATAGCTCCATTCATAACAAAGAGCATCAGGGATAAAGGCAACCATCTGACGCTCTGCAAGATCATAGCCCCCAAAGAGCTTTGATGGTGTATAAAACTCTTTGTGCAGGCTATGATAAATATTTTGTTCGTTAAGATTTAAAAAACCGCTGAAGGTGACAAACTGTCTGTTGTCTGCCTGCCTTGAAAGATCTAACAGCCGCTTTTTTACTAATTCCCGCTCATCCATAGAAATTACATCTCAAAGCCGGGGAGATCAAAGGAATCCAGTACATTCTGGATATCCCCGGAAATATCCGTCCCACTTGGAGTTGCCAGGAAAATATAGCTGGAGATCTTCTGGAGATTGCCATGCATTGCGTATGTAGCTCCAGAGGTGAAATCGATGATTCTCTGGGCAAGATCCACGCTTAAGCCCTCCATATTGATCACAACGGTTCTTCCGTTCAGCAATGTCTCTGCAATTTCAAGTTCATCATTGATGGTGCTTGGTTTGATTACACATACTTCCATACCCTGCTGTCCCTGCTTTCTGTTTTTAGAAATCGGAGTAATTTTACTCTGCTGCGGTTTCTGACGTTTCTCATAATTTTCGAAGGATTCTGTCTTTTTCGGCTCTTCCTTACGGGTCTCTTTACGGGAAGGCTTCTTCTTAGACTTCTCCTCCTGATAATCATCCTCCTCGAATTCGTAATCATCATTGTCGAATTCGTAATCATCTTCGTTCAAACGCATAAAATCTAAAAATTTATCAATAACGCCCATTTTCTACCACCTTAAATATTATAATTTCTCTCGCCGAAGATACCGGTTCCCACACGAACAAGCGTAGCGCCCTCCTCGATGGCCACCGTATAATCCCCGGTCATTCCCATGGACAAAATGTCCATACGTACATTATCTATGTTTTGTTCTTTGATGTCAACAGATAATTGATGAATCTGCCGGAAATACATGCGATTATCCTCTGGATTCTCCACAAAGGGCGCAATGGTCATCAGGCCCTGGATACGAAGGTGTGGTAACGCTGCAATGCTTTTAACCAAGGCAAAGGCCTCCTCCTTGTGAATTCCGAATTTACTCTCCTCCTCCGCAATGTTGACCTCCACCAGGACAGATACCGTCACATTCTTCTTGGCTGCCTGCTTCTCAATCTCCTCTGCAAGATGAAGGCTGTCCACCGAGTGGATCAGCGCAGTTTTTCCTACGATATATTTTACCTTGTTGGTTTGGAGATGGCCGATCATATGCCAGTGGATATCCTCCGGGAGCACTTCGATTTTGTCACAAAGCTCCTGTACCTTATTCTCTCCAAACTCACGGATTCCCTGTTCATAAACCTCTTGTAACATTTCCACAGGTTTCGTCTTGCTGACGGCAATCAGCGTAACCTCACTGCGGTCCCGCCCCGCCCTTTGACATGCGGCTGCGATATTTTCCTCTACACTTTTCAAATTCTCACAAAGATTTACTTTCTCTGTCATTGTACTGCTCCTTTTATTTCACTACCATCTGATTGCTCTTTACTTTACTGCCATCTAAGGCAATGTGGTCATACAAAGCGATGCCGTAATCGGTTTTCGGCTCAATGATGGTATAATTTTCGTTCTGGGAAAGAATTTCAATCTGCTTAAAGACTGCATAGCCTTTGTTGATATTGTATACCCCCGTCAGCTTACCGGAATCCTTCCCTACCGTATAGGTTTCTGAGGAATCCTTTTTCAGCAGGGTATCCCCCGCCTGAATGGAATCATCATCAATATAATAATAATTTTTGTCCACAGATATGATGTTGGGCCGAATCATTTCCACATCAAATGTTTTTCCGGATTTCCCCACCAAGAAAACGCCCGGGCTTGTGGAATCCTCATCACCGGAGAAATATTTCTTCGGAATTTTGAAGAAAGTTCTTGTAGTGATGGCCGTATTGGGAATCTTAAGACCCGTTTTCTCGGTAACCACCAGCTCAATATCCGCAAAACGGTCATGCACGTAGCGGATCATGGCCGTCTTAAGCGAAAGATTCAAATAATATCCCCCGTCCTTTTTCAAAATGGTAAAAGGCACTGTCTGGGAAAAATCGTCCTTGCAGAAACGGATTTTCACATAGGAACTATCCTTCAGCGTTTGGATTATCTCCTCGGAAACAGGAAGAATCACAGACCAGGCCTCGCTGTTGATCCTTTTATATACCGGATCCCCGGATTTGACCTCTGTCCGGTCATCCAAAGCCTGCTTCTTGTACTCTGTGGCCTTCAGAAGCTCCGGCGTGAAGCTTTTCGCTGTAATCTTCTCATAGCCATCCGTCTCATAGACGATCAGTCCCGGTTTATCTGATTTAACCTGGTAAAAGGTATTATTGGCCTTAGCATCGTCCACTACATCCGACAGTTGCTTAAGGGCATTAAAACCCAGTGTCTGTCCCAGCTGTGAGGAAAGCTCATCCTTAAAGGAATACACCGATGCATAGGAATTCCCATCATAGTAATTGCGGAAAGAATCAATCTTGCCTGAAATCTCCTCCAGATCCGAAGTCTCAAGATGTGCACCATCGGAAACCTGAGATGCAATTTTGTTGGAAAGATTGCCATTGGTATCAATGGAATAAATAATATCGTTTACCGATGCCTTGGAACCATTTTTCAAATAATAGTTGATAAAACCACTCTTACCTGCTGAAACAACTGTCTCATCCCTTATGATCAGTCCACGGTAAACATGATTGGTAGCGATGGTCCCCTGTCCCACCTCATACTCTGCAACCGGATGCGAAGTCAGATAGGAAAAAATATTAAAAATAACGTAAATAATAATAATCAGAAAAACCACAACACCAATGTTCATTCCGTGTGTGCGGTTCATCCGGATTACCTTCTGCTTGTCAGACAAAATTTCACCTCGTTTAATTCATTTAACATCTCTGTCTATCTTATCATTTCTGACCTTGAAATACAACCGGAAGGTCTATGTATATTTTTTATATTTTATGGGAATATAAGTAAAGAATAAATAACGGAGGTAAAATCATATGAAATGGCTTGATAACTGTCTTCTGACATTAGCAATCATCGGATGCATCGTGTGGGGTCTGATTGGATTTTTCCAATTTAATCTCGTAGCCTTTCTTTTTGGAGAAGGAAGCTGGCTTACACGGGTCATTTACGCCTTGGTCGGACTCAGCGGATTATACATCATCAGCTTTTATGGCAGAATCCGCTCATCCCTGGAAGACGAATAAAAAAAGACAGGCAAATAAATCAACGAGGACTGCCATTTCTGGCAGCCCTCAATTAAATTCTGATATGTAAAATTATAACGATACGATCACCCTTGCCTTAGCGCACTCCGGCAGATCTTCTTTGTTCTTGGATACGCTTAAGATGAAGCGAACCTTAAACTTCTCACTGATTACATCCAGCTTTTCAATTGCCTTTACGATATCTGCATCGTTATCAATGGAAGCAATTGTCAGGAAACTGTCGAGATACATCTCCTCCAGATCATGATCCTGTGAAATGATTCCACAGATAAATCCTAAAAACTCATCACAGTCTGTTATCGGATAATCCATCACGTTGATGAGACGAACCTTATTGTTCAGTTCATACATATGTTTCTGACTCTTGTCCAGATAAACAACATTTCCTGCTGCTGTAGCAATGGAATTATTGACTTTGTCTAAGAGCTCCTTTGTTTTTCCTTTACCTTTTTCTCCGCAAATGATCTCGATCATGGCACTTCCTCCTGAAAATTAGATATTTTAGCAATATCAGAATTGATTATCTAATTAGATTATAGTATACCCACGGATAAAATACAATCACTAATTCGCAAAGCCTGCCAAAATTTCATTCATCAGCAGATACAGGTTGGAACGTCCGTCCGCCTTAAAGACAATGCTGATGATGTTTTCCTTTTTCCGGTTGGTAGAATACAGTACCAGACAGTATCCGGCGGCGTTGGTGGTTCCGGTTTTACCGCCGATCACCTGAATTCCTTCCGGAGCTTTCACCTCTTCACTGAGATATTTGTTTGTATTTTTCCATGTCTTGGTAACAGTCTCGCCGGAAGCATTGGTATAAGAGGCATCATAAGAAGGCGTATTGATAATGGATACAAACTCCGGCAGGCTTAGGGCAGCCTGGAAAAGAAGATACATATCATAGACCGTAGTATAATGCTTATCATCCGGAAGCCCATTGGCATTTACAAAATGACTGCCTGTGGCACCTAGCGCCTTAGACTCTTTGTTCATTTCCTTCGCGAATGCCTCCACGGAACCGGAGCAGTATTCTGCCAGAGCATTGGCTGCATCATTGCCGCTGACCAGCATCAGGCCATACAAAAGGTCACGTACCGTAAGGATGTCCCCTTCTGCGATGCCGCAGACGGAAGAGCCACCCATATTGGCCACAGCCTCTTTGCTGACCGTTACCTTATCATCCAGGTTACCGTTTTTCAAAATCACATAGGCAGTCAACACCTTAGTGGTACTGGCCGGATACATTTTTTTGAAAAGATTCTGACTGTAGGTAACTTCCTTCGTAGTGGTATTAAATACCCCGGCCGCCTCGGCTACTGTAGACTGTACCTGATCAGTGCCGAAATTGATTTTTTCTGTGACGCAAAGATTCTCTGCGAATAAAGGAGACGCCTCTGCAGACGCCTTTGACTCATACAGGGAATAAGGGTGCTCCAGAGCCACTTTCTGTGTCCCACAGCCGTTCATAAAAATGGCTGTTATGCAAATAAAACATAGCAGTCCTGTCCGTTTCTTATTTGTACATTTCACGCCAGTCCAAGTCTCCTCTGTCCAATGATTTTATCAAAAGCTCCGCTGTGGCAAGATTTGTTGCCAGCGGAATGTTGTGTTCATCGCAAAGACGTACGATACTGTTTACATCCGGCTCGTGGGACTTCGGACGCAGCGGATCCCGCAGAAAGATCACCAGATCGATCTCGTTGTGCTCGATCTGGGCACCAAGCTGCTGGGAGCCCCCCAGGTGTCCCACCAGATATTTGTGGATCTGAAGATTTGCCGCCTCTTCGATGAGCCTTCCGGTTGTTCCGGTGGCAAAAAGAGCATTCTTTGCAAGGATGCCACGATAGGCGATACAGAAATTCTGCATCAGCTTCTTTTTGGAATCGTGTGCTGCTAAACCAATATTCATAGAAATAACCCCCTAATACTTTTTCGGCTGTAATCCAACATTCAATACAACCCCCATACCCATGTACAGTGACAATAGTGATGTCAGCCCATAACTGACGAAAGGAAGCGGAATACCTGTGTTTGGCATCAATCCTGTGGCAACAAAAATGTTAAACACACTCTGAAAACCAACCAGTGAGGCCATGCCTACGCAGATCAGTCTCCCCTGAAAATCCTTCGCCCGCCGTCCAATCAGGATACACTCAATAATGATAAACAGAAGGAGCAGAACAATCACAAGAAGCCCTGCAAACCCCAGTTCCTCTCCTGCTACGGCAAAGATCATATCTGTCTGGGGCTCACTGATGTAGTTGGCATTCTTCATGGAAGTTGCCACGGAATTATTCAGTCCCTTTCCCCAGAGCTGGCCGGAGCCGATGGCCATGATGGCATTTCTCTGCTGCATGGCAACGCCTGCCCAGCGCTTATCCTCCGGATAGAGCCATGACATGATTCGACCGTAATGGTAATCATCACTGCCGTTTCCGGATAAGGCTTTGTGGACGATTAATGTAATCCCTATGATGCCGGTAGGAATTCCGATTCCTAATACAGTTAATACTATTTTATAACTTAATCCCGCAATATACAAGAGGCTTGCAAAAATTAATGCAATTGCAATGGTGGTTGAAAGATCCGGCTGCTTGTAAATCAGCAATAAGGGCACCGCCACCAGGATCAAAGACATCGCTAAAATCTTTACAGAATTGATTTTATCACGGTATTTTGCAAAAAAAGCTGCAAAAAATAATATCACGATGATCTTGGCCAGCTCCGACGGCTGGAAACGAAAGCCCGGAAGCTGGATCCATCTCTGGGCGCCATGACTGTCATCTCCCAGTCCGGTCATGACGAGGATCAGCAGCGCCACCATGCCCACGTAATACAACCATGTAAAGCGCAAAATAAAGGAATAATCCATTAGAGAGATCACAACCATCGCCACTACGCCTACAATAAACCCCATAATCTGTGTTTTCTGCACAGACTGCTTTGCACTTCCAATCAGAAGAATGCCAATAATATTGAGGGCCATGATGCTGATGATCAGCTGAAAATGGTAATTTTTGAGTTTGTATTGTTTTAACATTCTATGCTCTTTTCCTGTCTTGCTTCAAAATCACTTTTATCTCATAGTTTTCCGGTTCAATCTCACAATATCTTGATACGATATCAGAGATTTCCCTTTTCATTCGTTCCATGAGAGCCGGGGACCGCTCAAAGGGGCCTGTTTCCTCCATAAGTTTCAGGCGTTCCTTCGCAATCTGTCCGGTTCCTTCGATTCTATGCTTACGCCTCATAACCACAACCTCCACGTTTCAGTAAAATCGAATTGTCTGTATCGAACGATTCTTCATTATCCAAATCCACCGGAAATACAAAGGGGCGGTCAATGGCTTCTGCCGCCTGCATAAAAGCTCTGGCAGCCTTCGAGCGGAAGGCAATTACCGGAACCCCCTGATTCTGGCTGACAATTACCTTGTCGTCCAGAGGGATGACTCCAACACTTTTCATTCCCAGAATATCCTCTACATCCCTGTCGGAAAGCATATCGCGCTTTCTGACCATGCGGGCATGATAGGAATTGATCAAAAGATCCACCCGGGAAAGATTCATTCCCTCCAAAAGATACAGCACCCGGGCGGCATCCCTTACCGCCGAGATATGGGGTGTGGTAACCACTACCGCCCGGTCCGCTGCTGAGACGGCGAAATGAAAACCATCATCAATTCCCGCCGGGCAGTCGATCAATACGTAATCAAATTCCTGCTTCAATTCAGAGACCAGCGTATACAGCTTCGTCTCATAATCGCTGATCTTCTCACAGCGCAGCGCCGCAGGAATCATATAGAGATTCGGGAAACGCTTGTCCCGGATCAGAGCCTGTTTCAGTCTGCACCGGTTTTCCAGTAGATCCAGAAGATGATACCGGATCTGATCCTCCATTCCCATAACAACATCCAAATTTCGAAGTCCCATGTCTGTGTCCAGCATGATCACTTTTTTATCTAACCGTGAAAGTCCTGCACCGATGTTGGCAATAGTTGTTGTCTTGCCTACACCGCCTTTTCCTGAAGTGAAAACAATCGCTTCACCCATGAAACAAACCTCCTGTTAGTAAATGTATTTAGTTAATATATGTGATTAATCGGTCACTCTGTTGTTGGAGCTGCCGTTAATACCGGATGCTTTCATTTTCTGGATCTCATCCAGAGTTATCTCATCATAGTAGTAAGCTATCATATTGCGGGCTGCCGCAGCCGCATTGTGGGAACTATAGCCGTTGGCAATACGGGTGGCAATGGTAATCTCGGGATTCTTGTAAGGTGCATAGCCCACAAACAGAGCATGGTTGGCATGGTCTGCCTGCTGTGCGGTACCGGTTTTACCGGCAACCTCGATATCAAAGCCCTCGAAGCTGTCTAAGTTCTCTCCTACCATGCGCATTCCGGAATGAATGGCATCCCACTGGGCTGTAGTAAGAGTCCCTGAAATATCCTCATAATCGGACTTGTATTCCTTTACCGTACTGCCATCCGCATCCACGATCCGGTTCATCAGCTGGTAATTGTACAGCTTGCCGGAGGTAACCGCAGTCACATAGCGGGAAAGTGCCGCCGTGGTAATATTGTTGTTACTCTGACCGATTGCTGCCATAACCGGGTATTCCGTGGCGAGATCCGAGGTATTTTCCTCAATCTCAAGACCGGTTTTTTTATCCAGTCCATAGATCTTAGCATATTTTTGAATGGTATCAATACCTCGTTTGTCATTGTAAACACCGGTGCCCCGCTGTGCCATCCGGTAGCCGACGGTATAGAAGAAAACATTACAGGAATCACGGATGGCCTCGGAAACATTAACCATTCCGTGATTTCCAGGATATTTCCAGCATTTTGGTTCATTACTGACCTCGGTAAATTTTCCGGTACAGTCAATGGTAGTGGACGTGGTGATAATGTTCTCTGCCAGTCCTGCCGTAGAGGTAACCATCTTAAAGGTGGAACCCGGCGCTGTGCGCTCCTGGGTTGCATAATTCCAAAGAGGCTTGGACTTGTCTTTCTGGAGAGATTCATAATATGCGGCATCTACTCCGTTGGCAAGTTTGTTGTTGTCATAGCCCGGATAGCTGACCAATGCGCGGATTTCGCCGGTCTTTACATCCGTGATTACCGTGGATCCGGTACAGGGCTCCAAAGCCAGCTGTGCCGGTGTAATCTCTATGTTGTTGATCCTGTCCATGATGAAATCATAGGGAGAAACAGTACCGTTTTTCAAATTCTCCACTGCAGTATCATCATAATCAAGGACACCCTGCTCAAACAGAACGATACAGAGTTCTCTCGGTGATATTTCTCCGCGGCCGATCATATACTCATATATGATCCTGGAAAATTCACTGTCGTTTTCAATCTGTTCCAGAATATAGGAACAAAGCGCATCATATACTTCGGAAGAATCCGCATATTTTTCATCCACAGTCAGCTTACTGATATCGATCCAGTGCTGGGTGATGGCATATTTCAGATACTCCTTGGGACTGAGCTTCTGATTCTTCCATTTCTGGTAGGTAGCATCACTCTCATCGATGAGTTTGCTCTGGAGAATCCCTTCATCCTTCAGATGGGAAATAATGTAAGTAAACTCATCCAGCGTCTCCTCCGACATATCCTTAAGTGCCGTAGGATTAGATACCAGCTCCCGCTTTGAGGCAGCTAATACGGTTTCCTGACGGGAAAGGAACTTACTGTATATCGTCTTCTCCGTGTCGGATGCCCGTTTCTTTTTGAAATGGTCAATATCTATGACGCTGTTTCCAATCAAGGCCTTATAGACGTCATTGATGGGAATGTTACCCGCTTTGATGTTGGAGTAAACAATTCCTGCAATTTCCTGCTGAAGGCAAAGGTAGGCAGCCTTCTGCAGATCCGCATCGATGCTCAGATACAGATCATCGCCTGCCACGGAATCCTCATGGCTGATCACCTCCGAGATCCGTCCTACATTGTTGACATAGAAAGTATCCTCTCCGTTTTTGCCGCGGAGATAGGATTCGTAGTACTGCTCTAATCCTGCCTTTCCCACAGTGTCATTGAGGGAGTAGGATTCATCCTTTTCACTGAGTTCCTTATATTCTTCATCGGAAATCCGGCCTGTATAGCCGATGATGGAAGAAAAATATTCGCTGTAATTATACTTGCGGATCATGTCTTCGTTGATGGACACGCCGTTTAAGGTATCCATATGCTCATTCACATAGGCAACCGTCTCATCGGATACATCCCGCGCCATTTTCACAGAACGGTACTGGGCATAACGGTTCGCACGCAGCGCGTAGCGCACCACAACAATTTTGTAAGCTGTTTTAGCGGAATACTCATCGCTGATGCCAAACTGCTTCTTGTCCATCAGATAGTTCATAATCTGATCTGCAGTGGCATTGGCCTCATCAAAGCCGTAATCCTCATTGTACTCCAGCGTGTCCACAGAGACTGCGCCAAAGACATCCGCGCGGAAACGATCCAGTGCAGTACCTGACACATTAAAGCTGTATGTACCGTCCTCATTTTGATCGATCTTAAAGTCATTGACAAAGGTGTCTCCGTTGCGCTCAAAAACGTCAAAGAGCTCTGCCAGTTCTGCGTTCATTTCTTTATTTTTGGTCTGGGTATCCGAATAGGTGGCACTGTCCATAATGGAGACGGAATAGGCCAGCTTATTGTAAGCAAGCAGCTTTCCATTCACATCGTAGATGTTGCCGCGGGCGGCATCTATGGGCTGGGATCTCTGAATCTTCAGGGAAAAATTTTCCTGATAGCTCTTTCCGTTCACAATCTGAAGGGAAAAGATCCGCACCAGAATCGTTGCAAATAACAGGACGAATACCGCAGCCAGTACAAATAACCTGGAGCTGAAAAAATTTTTCAGAAACTCCTTAATATCATAACTCAAATTTTATTGCTCTCCTTTTCTCATTCTCCTCCAGACTCTGGTTGATTTTAAGAAGGATAAAGTATAAAAAGATCGTAATCACCATGGTGTAGACAAACTCCGGAATGATCACAGAGGTCAGGTAATACCAGAAATGAAACCTGCTCCGAAGCAGAAACATCATGATATAGGTAACCAGATTACATAAGATATCACTGGATCCGATGAGAATCATCGGAAGCTTGATATCGTCCGGATAAAATCTCTTCTGGAAAAATCCATTGAGATATCCGATATACATATAGAGTAAAGCATAACCGCCAAGATAAAAACCAAAAAAGATGTCGACAAGCAGTCCGCAAAAGAAACCGATCCACAGCCCTTCCTTCCTGCCCCTCATAAATCCAAAGGAGGAAACCACGATAATCAAAAGATTCGGTGCGATATTTGCCAGTGCAAGGGACTGGAACACCGTGGACTGAAGAATAAAACAAAGAGTGATAATGATAAAAAGTACAATTTTTCTACGCATATCCGTTACTCCTGTGTGTCCTCTTCCTGGGAAAGCTCCTTGCCGGTATCCTTCAGATCTGTAATGACAAGAACCTCCTCCAGATGCTGAAAATCAACCACCGGCGTAATGGTGCCGGATTTCGTCAGGTTGTTGGCATTTTTCTCCACGCTGGATACATAGCCGATGAGAATGCCGGGCTGGTACTGGTCAGAAACCCTGGAAGTCACTACCGGATCCCCGATTTTTACCTTGTCATCCTCATCGCGAAGCTCGGAAAACGGAAGCATCTTATCCTTATTCATGGACATGAGGCTGCCGCTGATATTGAAGTTGTCCTTGGTGGACAGCACCATGGAACTGACATTGCTGGAATCATCGATAATACTGCGGACCTTGGCATAATTGGGGCCTACATCCGTGACAATACCCACAAGGCCGCTTCCGGCAATCACATTCATGCCCTTCGTGATACCCTGTTTGCTTCCCTTATCAATGGTAAACAGGGAGAACCAGTTGGTTCCGTCCATGGCAATCACATTAGCTGCAACCTTATGATATTCCTTATATTGATTATCCAGTTCCAGAAGCTTACGGTAATTCTCAAGCTCATACTGTTCCAGTTTGGTGGTATTTAACTTGACCGTAAGGTCATCTACCTGTTGTTTCAGTTCTTTATTTTCCTTTAAGACCTCTCCGAGAGTCTTAAAATCATGAGCCTTGTCAGAAATCCAGCTTCCGGCCTCGTTAATGCCCTTCTGCATTGGG
Source organism: uncultured Lachnospiraceae bacterium (assembly GCA_900316805.1). Taxonomy (GTDB): domain Bacteria; phylum Bacillota; class Clostridia; order Lachnospirales; family Lachnospiraceae; genus Roseburia. The sequence continues at coordinate 11,545 of ONEJ01000028.1, read as the reverse complement.
ACAAAGACATAACCTGCTACCGCATTGAGGGGGCCGCCGGAAATATTGAAGACCAGACTTGTGAATATGGATACCACACAAATTCCTGTCAGGATCATCAGAACATATTTACTTGACAAGCGCTTTTTTTGGTTTCGAAATTTACGAAAAGTTTTCATAAAATCCTCTATTAACGATGATTATTTGAGCATATTATTTTTCATGGAAAACGGAATTCTCTTGTACTTGGAATCCGTTGCAATCTTGGCGAGACCGCGAACTGCACTCTCCTCCGGATCCTCGCAGGTATTCACCTTAATGTTGGTGATCTGGGTAAAGAGCTGGTCTAAGTCCTTAATCCTGGAACCGCCGCCTGTGATATAGATACCGGAATGGATGACATCTTTAGCCAGTTCCGGCGGGGTCTTCTCCAGAATCAGCTTCACGGAAGCACAGATAGACTCTAAATTTCCCTTGATGGCTTCATAAATGACCCCTGCACCAATCTCACGCTCTACCGGAAGTCCGCTGACCACATCAAGACCAACAACCACCATGGTCTCTGTGCGCCCCGGCAGGCCGCTTCCTAATTCTTCTTTCAAAGCCATGGCTGTCTTCTTGCCGATCACCAGATTAAATTCCCTTCGGATGTAGCTGATAATAGACTCATCCAGACGGTTTGAGCCAAAGTGCATCAGGTCACTTAACACAAGTCCTCCCAGGGAAATTACAGAGATTTCAATGGTATCAGCCCCCATATCCACTACCATCACGCCGGTGGGCTCGTTGACATCAATGCCAAGACCTACGGCATCTGCAATAGGCTTCTCACAGAGCATGACATTTTTCGGACGGTATTTGCTCTTGTAAAATAATTCGAAAAAGGCCCTCTTCTCAACATCTGTGATATCCGTCGGGACAGAAACCAGAAATTCTGCATTTTTCACTCTGCCTTTCATCTTGGACTCCAGATAATCGAAGATCATCATCTGAAGAAAATTGTAATCCGCAATCACACCGGAGGAAACCGGAAATGTGACATTGATGGTCTCCGGAGCCTTCTCGTACATGGCATAGGCAGCATCTCCGTATGCGTAGATCTGGTTCTTGTTGATAATGGCAATGGTATTCTTCTCCGTCAGGATTTTCCCTCCTGCCGCCTTACAGAATACCTTGAAATTACATGTACCGAAATCGATACCAAAAATATTGTTGTTCATTGACCTCTCCCTTTGTGTTTAATACCGTTATTCTAATAAATGATTTTCTTTAAAGCTGAAATAGCGCCTGTCACCAATAATGATGTGGTCTGCCAGCGTCAGTCCCAGAAGATGTGCCCCGTCCTTAAGGGTTTCCGTCAGCTTCACATCCTCCTTACTGGGAGTGGGATCTCCGCTGGGATGATTGTGCAGCGCCACGATCATCAGGGCGTTCTTAAGCAAAGCGGCCCGAAACAGCTCCATAGGGGAAACATAGGCAAAACAGAGACTTCCCGTTGTGATCTGACTGTCACCCAGGAAGCGGCATTTCGCATCGAAAAATGCGCCCAGAAATACCTCCCTGCTCCGGTGTCTCATATCCTCCATGTAATACTCTGCAATGGAGGCGGGATTACTCAGAGAAAGCCGGTATCCGCGGCCGGTCCTTGCTATACGTCTGGACAGCTCTGCCACTGCCTTCAGCTGCACTGCCTTTACCGGTCCGATTCCCTTCTGCTTCTGCAGCTGCTCATAGGACAACTCATACAAATTTAACAGATTCCCCTGACACTGGGACAGAAGATCCCTGGAAAGCTCCAAAGCCGTCATGTCTTTGGTTCCCGTCTTCAAAATAATTGCAAGAAGCTCTGCATCTGACAGAGCCTCCGCTCCGAGAGCCCGGAAACGCTCATAGGGCCGCTCCGACTCCGGAAGATTTTTGATGGCTGTGTGACTCAATAGAATTCCTTTCTACTTTCCCATAGGCACAAAGAAAATTCATTTAATTGTATCACACATCCTCCAGCTTAACAAGATTTCCTTCGTAAAGTTTTTGCAAAGACATGAGAATGCCAAGCTTTGCGTGATGCCAGGTGAGCCCCCCCTGGAAATAAACGGAATACGGCGGTTTCACCGGTCCATCGGCAGAAAGCTCAATGGAGGATCCCTGCACAAAAGCTCCGGCAGCCATGATCACATCGCAGTCGTAGCCCGGCATTGCCCATGGCTCCGGTGTCACATAGCTGTCCACCGGCGCAGCCGCCTGAATGCCCTCACAGAAGGCAACCATGGCATCTTTATTGCCAAATTCTACCGCCTGAATGATATCGTGGCGGCTCTCTGTACCGTTAGGAATTACCTTAAAGCCCAGCTTCTCATAGATATTTGCGGCAAAAATCGCCCCCTTCACCGCGGCGCTTACCACATTCGGTGCCAGGAACAAGCCCTGATAGAAGGACTGGATCACCCCAAGGGAAGCACCTACCTCCTTGCCAAGCCCCGGGGAAGTCAGACGGTAAGCCGCATTTTCCACGCACTCCTTCTTACCCACAATGTAACCGCCGATGGGGGCCAGACCGCCGCCAGGATTCTTGATGAGGGAGCCAACCATCATGTCCGCCCCCACAGACAGAGGCTCTTCCTCCTCCACAAATTCACCATAGCAGTTGTCCACCATGCAGATCACATCCGGCTTGATCTTCTTGATAAAGGCGATCAGTTCCCCAATCCGGGCAACGGAAAGGGTTGGCCGCATGAGATACCCTTTGGACCGCTGGATGGTTACCAGCTTTGTGCGGTCGTTTAGGGCATTTTTGATTCCCTCATAGTCAAAGGAGCCATCCGGCAGCAGATCCACCTGACGGTAGGTCACGCCGTACTCTGCCAGAGAACCCTTGGAGGGACGGATACCGATTACTTCCTCTAAAGTATCATAGGGCTTTCCTACCGGGGACAATAGTTCATCACCGGGTCGAAGATTGGACATGAGAGCCAGTGCCAGCGCATGGGTTCCACAGGTAATCTGGGGACGCACCAGCGCATCCTCGCCGCCGAAGCAGTCTGCGTACACCTTTTCCAGAGTATCTCTTCCAAGATCATTATACCCATATCCGCTGGACATATTGAAGCATTCTGCGCAGACACGATTTTTCTGCATGGCAGAAATGACCTTCATCTGGTTAAATTCTGCGGTCTCATCGATTTTTTCAAAGCGCTCCTTCAGATTGGCAAGGATTTTTTCTCCAAATTCGTATACAGGCTTTGAAATCCCAAGCTTTTCGTATTGTTCTTCTATTTTACTCATGAATAATCCCTTTCTCTTTTAACACCGTAAGCATTTTCTCTAAAATGGCCGGATCCCCTCCGGCAAAATCCGGCCGGTTCAGCCAGATGACGTCCCGCTCCCTGCGAAACCAGGTCAGCTGCCGTTTGGCAAAATGCCTGGTCTCCCGCTTGATCACGTAGACTGCCTCCTCCAGAGTGCATTTTCCTTCCAAATAATCCAGAATTTCCTTGTAGCCAAGGCCCTGCATGGACACCATGTTCCGCCGGTATCCTTTATCATACAACGCCCTAACTTCTTCCACAAGTCCCTTTTCCATCATCAAATCCACCCGCCGGTCGATCCGGTCATAGAGGGTTTTCCGGTCATCCGTCAGCACAAAATAGGCAAAATTGTAGGGGGATGACTTCTGGTGTTCCTCCTCATTGTGGGCAGAAATGGGCTTTCCCGTAATATGGTAAAACTCCAGCGCCCGGATCACCCGCTTGCTGTTGTTGGCATGGATTGTCTCATAGGAAACGGGATCAATATCCTTCAGCTTCTCGTGCAATGCCTCGTTTCCATGCTCTTTGGCGAACTTGGAAAGCTCCTGCCGGTAGGCTTCGTCGCAGTCCTGATTTGAAAAATCAATGTCGTACAAAAGAGCCTGGATGTAAAAGCCGGTGCCTCCCGCCACAATGGGAATCTGCCCTTTGGCATAAATTTCCGCAAGGGCTTCTTTTGCCATCTGCTGAAAACGCACAATATGAAAGGGCTCCGAGGGCTCCAGGCAGTCGATGAGATAATGGGGAACCCCCTGCATCTCTTCAGGCACCACCTTGGCTGAGCCAATGTCCATATCCTTGTAAACCTGCATAGAATCCGCAGAAATAATGGCTCCGTTGATCTGTTTTGCCAGGCGGATGGACAGGTCTGTTTTTCCAACGGCGGTGGGACCCGCCAGAATCACCAGTGGTTTCATGATACAATCCTCTTAAATTTCTTCTCTATCTCGCTCTTGGACATAGAAATGATCGTAGGCCTGCCGTGGGGACAGTTGAAGGGGTTTTCCAGTGTCAAAAGCTCCGAAATCAGTGCATCCACCTCCGGCAGGCTCAGTTCGTGGTTTCCCTTGACCGCAGCCTTGCAGGACATGGAAGAAACCTTTTCCAGAATCAGCTCCGGCGCCTGCCTGCCGTTCATGGCGGAAAAATCATCCAGCATCTCGATAAAGAGATCCTTCATGTCAATGTGGAACAGATTGTCCGGCACGGCGGAGATCATGTACTCTCTCCCGCCAAAATTTTCCACTTCGTAGCCTAGGGCCTCAATCTGCGGCAGATAGGTCTGCAGCGCGTGCTCCTCCTTGGCATTGAGGCTCAGCACGATAGGGGGGCTGATGGTCTGGGAGGTGTATTCTTTCTCCTTCAGCCTCGCCATGGTCCGCTCATAAAGCACCTTCTCATGAGCCGCGTGCTGGTCCATAATATAAAGCTTATCCTCGTACTCGATGAGCCAGTAGGTGGCAAAAAGCTGGCCGATGATCCGGTGCTTTTTCCTTGCATCCTCTGTCAGGAAGTCCGGGGACATGGAAGCGAGGGTCAGCTGCTCTGTGGCAGCGTTATTGTCGGGGTTCCCTGATACAGGAGCTGACTGTCCTTCCTGCTTGTCAGCAGAAGAATCTTCCGAAACTTCTTTCCGTGAATGATGGGCAGGCTGTGGGGAGATTGTGTGAACAATGTTTTTCTCCGGAGCCCCCTTTCCGGCAACAGTCTCCTTGCTTGAATCATGTCTGGAATCATAAACTGATACTGATTCTGCTGCCTTCTGCGCAGTATTCATTACGGGATGATATTGTTCACCTTCTTTTGTGTCCGTATAACAGTGCGAATGATTACCTGTTTCCTTTGATAGTTGTTGGTTTACTGTTTTATATTCAAGGCCACGGCTTCCGAAATCAGTGTTTGTCAGGCTTCGCAGCTGGTTAATCCTGCGTTTCTCAAAGGGCTCGGGAATCGACTCCTTGTATACCGGCGGCAGCTTTTTCTCTTTCTTCTCGTCGATGGGCACCTCCGGGATCAGTTCCCTGTGGGAAAGCACGCCGTAGACTGCCTCCACCAGCTCCTGATACACCTCTTTGTTGTGGTCGAAGCGCAGTTCCATCTTAGTGGGATGCACATTGACATCCAGTGTTTCCGAGGGGAAACTGAAATATAGCACCGTAAAAGGATACTGATGCTGCATCAGAAAGCTCTTGTACCCCTCCTCAATGGCCTTGGACAATAATGTACTTTTAATATACCGCCCATTGATAAAATAATTCTCATAATTGCGGTTTCCCCGGTTGATCTGTGGTTTACCAAGAAATCCGGTAACGGAAAACCATGTGCCCCGATAGTTGATCTCCAGCAGTGCCGCCGTAATATCCCGCCCGTAAATGTGGTAGACCAGATCCTTTCGGCTGCCGTTTCCGGAAGAATGGAGCCTTGTCTGGTTATTGTTAATGTACTGGAAAGAAATGTCCGGGTGGGACAGCGCCAGTTTTTCCAGCATATCGCTGATATAGGTGCCCTCCGTCTGGGCGGTCTTTAAAAATTTCCGTCTCGCCGGAGTATTGAAAAAGAGGTCTCTCACCAGAAATGTTGTTCCATCCGGAGCTCCGATCTCTTCCTTGGAAATCTCCTTGGAACCCTCAATCAGGTAACGGGTTCCGGTGAGACTTTCCCTTGTTTTCGTAATCAGCTCCACCCTTGCCACCGCCGCAATACTGGACAGCGCCTCCCCCCGGAATCCCAGGGAATTCACGCACATAAGATCCTCCGCACTTTTGATCTTGCTGGTGGAATGGCGCAAAAAGGCAAGGGAAATGTCCTCCTTTGCGATTCCGCTTCCGTTGTCGGTAATGCGGATAAAGGAAGTACCGCCCTCCTTGATTTCCACAGTAATGGCTGTGGCGCCGGCGTCGATGGCGTTTTCCACCAGCTCCTTTACCACGGAGCTGGGGCGCTCGATGACCTCGCCGGCAGCGATCTTATCAATTGTATCCTGACTGAGAAGCTCGATTTTTCCCATGTCTGTTCTCCTTGTCGCGTTAAAATATCGGGAACGTCAGCCCATGCAAAATCAGCCTTCGGCTGATGGGCTGACGCTGCGTGATAAGTTCTCTTCGAGAACTTACCACATCGGGAACATCAGCCCATGCAAAATCAGCCTTCGGCTGATGGGCTGACGCTACGTGATAAGTTCTCTTCGAGAACTTACCACATTTACCACCGATTCTTTACTTTGTTTTGGAGTTCGTTGAGTTTGTTCAGGGCGTCCAGAGGTGTCATATGACTGATGTCAACCTCACGAAGTTCCCTGATGATATCGTCATCTTTTATGGTGTCAAACAATGACATCTGGGCAAGATCAACCTCATCCAGATGCTCTTTTTTCTTTCTGCTGCCGGTAGTGCCTGCGGTTTCCACAGAGATGCTCCTCACAGTCTCGGTGATATCGTTGGCCAGCAGCTGGGTTACAATGACCTTGGCACGCTCAATGACCATTTCCGGCAGTCCTGCCAGCTTTGCCACCTGAATACCATAGCTCTTGTCGGCACCGCCCTTCACGATCTTCCGCAGGAAAACGATATCATCTCCCTTTTCCTTCACGGCGATGCAGTAATTGTTGACACTGTCCAGCTTTCCCTCCAGCTCCGTCAGTTCGTGGTAATGGGTGGCAAATAAGGTCTTTGCTCCCAGAAGCTTGGGATTGCTGATATATTCCACCACGGCCCAGGCGATGCTTAAGCCGTCAAAGGTGCTGGTTCCGCGCCCAATCTCATCCAGAATCAAAAGAGATTTATTCGTGGCATTCCGCAAGATGTTTGCCACTTCGTTCATTTCCACCATAAAGGTACTCTGACCGCTGGCCAGATCATCGGAAGCGCCTACTCTCGTAAAAATCCGGTCCACGATACCGATGTTGGCAGAGGCTGCCGGTACGAAGCTTCCGATCTGTGCCATGAGAACGATCAGCGCCGTCTGCCTCATATAGGTAGATTTTCCTGCCATGTTTGGTCCTGTGATGATGGAAATCCGGTTGCTGCTGTTATCCAGATAGGTGTCATTATCGATAAACAGATCATTCTTGATCATTTTCTCCACCACCGGATGACGGCCGCCCTTGATATCGATCATGCCGGATTCATTGATCTTGGGCCGGCAGTAATTATTCCGGCTGGCCACCAGAGCAAGGGATGCGAAGGCATCAATTTTGGCAATGGACTTGGCGGTGCGCTGGATCCGCTCCACATTGTCGGAAATCGTCTTCAATATTTCTTTAAAAAGATCGTACTCCAGTCCCACCAGCCGGTCCTGGGAGCCAAGGATCGTATCCTCCAGTTCCTTCAGCTCCGGTGTAATATAACGCTCCGCATTGGTCAGAGTTTGTTTTCTGATATAGTAATCCGGCACCTGATCCTTGAAAGAATTAGTCACTTCAAGATAATAGCCAAATACTTTATTGTATTTGATGCGAAGATTCTTGATGCCGGTTTTTTCACGCTCGGATTCCTCTAATTCCGCCAACCAGTTTTTCCCATCTGTGGAAGCATTTCTAAGCTTGTCCACCTCTTCGTGATAGCCGGTTTTGATGATGTCTCCGTCCCGCACGGAAATCGGCGGTTCATCGTTGATGGCAGCCGTCAGCAGATCATACAGATCTCTCAGACAGTCGAAATCTTCACGGATTTCCCGGGCCAGATCCCCGTCCAGATCCTCCAGCTGGTTTTTGATCCCCGGCAGCATTTCCAGAGAATTTCGAAAAGCAATCAGATCTCTGGGATTCGCCGTCTGGTATGTGATCCTTGTGATCAGACGCTCCAGGTCATAGACAGGATTTAAGTATTCCCGAAGCTCATCCCTGGTCATCTCCTGCCGGTTTAAGCTGGCAATCAGATCCTGCCTTTTTAAGATTTCCTTCTTATCAATCAGCGGCTGTTCCACATAGCTTCGAAGCAGCCGGGCGCCCATGGCCGTTTTCGTCTTGTCCAGCACCCAGAGCAGCGAACCACGCTTCTCCTTTTCCCGCAGAGTCTCCACCAGCTCCAAATTCCTTCTGGTGGAGCTGTCGATGATCATGTATTTTCCAATGGAATAAGGATGGATGGTCAGGATGTTGGAAAGGGAATTTTTCTGGGTCTCATACAGATACTTCAGCAATGCACCCGCCGCAATCACACCGCTGTCATAGTCAGCAATGCCAAGCCCCGCCAGACTCTGCACATGAAAATGGGAAAGCAGTGTCTCCTTCGCCAGCTCATCCCCAAAATACCAGGCATCCAGGGCAGAAACCGCAATCTGCAGCCGTTCCTTCATATCGTCAATGTCCACACCGCTCATGTAAAAAGGCTCATTGCAGATAATCTCCGACGGGACAAAGCGGTTCATCTCATCCAGAAGCTTGCGCTCGCTGTCCAACTCCGTCACAAAAAAATCTCCTGTAGACGCATCCGCAATGGCAATTCCATAATGGTCACTGTCATAAACAATGCACATGAGATAATTGTTTTTTGACTCATCCAGAGACTGCATATCCAGATTGGTTCCCGGTGTAACCACCCGGATCACCTCACGTTTTACCATGCCCTTGGCCTGCTTTGGATCCTCCATCTGCTCGCAAATGGCTACCTTGTACCCCTTCTTAATGAGCCGGTTGATATAGGAATCTGCCGCATGGAAAGGCACGCCGCACATGGGCGCCCGCTCCTCCAAACCACAGCTTTTGCCGGTCAGGGTCAGTTCCAGCTCTCTGGATACGGTTTTTGCATCGTCAAAAAACATCTCGTAGAAATCTCCGAGACGATAAAAAAGGATACAATCCTTGTATTGTTCTTTTGTCTGCAGATAATGCTGCATCATTGGAGATACTTCCTGCACGGTTATTTCCCTTCTCTTTCCTTTTGTTTTTAACATTTATGATTTTGCTATTATTTCTTTTTTGTGAATGCTTATTTTTTCTTTTGCACTGCCGGGGTTAGTACAGACACCCAGAGATTATTCTATCATATAATTGCGGGCCGGGGGGATTATTTTTCCATATACGCCCAATGTCATTTCAATACATCCCAATAAAATATATCGAATGGGCGGTTTAAGCAACTTTTTCCGTATTCGCCCATGATTTTCAAGAATAGCGATGAAAAGCTTCAAATTATGGGCGGTCTGACTTATTTTTTTCATATGCGCCCATTAATTTCACCAAAATGTCCGGAAACTGAATTTTCGTGGGCGATAGTGAAAAAAGTTTCCTCCAGCGCCCATTTTTCCGATTAATCTGGATGCTTTATAGAATATCGTGGGCGCATAGAAAAAATATATCTGAAACGCCCATTTCCATGTAACTGCATAAGTGGAAGCATATTTGGCAGAATCCTTTACTCTGCCGGCGCAAACAACGACATCAAAGCCGAGGCGCTTTTCAGCCCGTCCATAGCCGCCGACATGATTCCCCCGGCGTAGCCCGCGCCTTCCCCGCAGGGAAAAATTCCCCGAACCGGGCTCTGCCCTGTCTCATCTCTTATGATGCGCACCGGTGAAGAGGTTCTTGTTTCCATACCGGAGAGAATCGCATCCTTCCGGTCGAAACCGGGGATAGCTCTGGAAAAATGCTCCATGCCCAGCAGAAAGCACTGTTCCATATCCTCGGACATGAGTCCCCGAAGATTGGCAAATACAGTACGACCTTTGGTGCAGGAGACAAAATCCCCGTAAGCCGTGCTTGCCACATTCTGCCGGTAGTCGCCAAAAAGCTGCTGGGGAATCCGTCCGTTACCCAGATCATAATTCTTCCTCTCCAGCATTTCCTGATAAAGCATTCCCGCAAGGGCATCATCGCTTCCGAAATCTGACGGAGTAACTGATACGATAATGGCAGAATTGGCATTTGCCGCATTTCGTCCGGAATAACTCATTCCATTGACACAGGTACCGCCTGCCATGGAAGAAGCATTCACCACGTAGCCGCCGGGACACATACAGAAAGAATACACCCCCCGCCCATTGGGAAAATTGGAAGTTACCTTATAGGGGGCAGCCGGAAGTGGCGCCCCCTTCCAATCGCCGTACATGGCGTGATCGATCATTTCCTGCGGATGCTCCACACGGAAGCCTACCGCAAATTTCTTGCACTCCATGGGAATTCCACGGGTTTGAAGCATGCGGAAGGTGTCTCTGGCACTGTGGCCAAGGGCAAGAATCACAGCATCCGCTTCTATAAATCCACCCTGTAATTCTCTCTGATTTTCGTCACCGGTTTTCTGTTGGATCCGATCATTATCACGAAATGCACTAGGGGGTAAATCTCCCTTCACGGGAGTTGATTCAAAAGCAGGCATACGCTTGGTATCCGCTTTGGGAATTTCCCGGTTCAAACCTTTCACATATACGCCCCGAAGGATTCCCTTCTCCACCGCCACATCCGTGACGCAGCAGTTGAACAGGAATTCTGCCCCCTTGGAAATCAGATACTCTCGCATGGAAGCAATCACAGAGGCAAGAATATCCGTTCCGATATGAGGCTTATTGTCGTACAAAATCTCCGCAGGTGCGCCGAACCGCACAAATGTCTCCAGCACAAAACGATTTCGGCCGCTGGGATCCTTCACCCCGGTATTTAACTTTCCGTCAGAAAATGTACCGGCGCCGCCCTCCCCGAACTGCACATTGGAATCAGGAACCAGCACTCCCGTCTCCCAGAAATTCTCCACATCTGCTTTCCGCTCTTCCACCTTGCGGCCACGCTCCAGGATGGTGGGGGCATATCCCGCCTCCGTCAGCTGGTATGCCGCAAACAAACCTGCGGGACCGGCGCCTACGATCACGGGACGATGCTGCAGGTTCTGCGCAGAAAGCCCTTTCATTTCTGCTGAATGCATCTTGTGCGAAACACCCTCAGAATCTGCCGATTCCAGACATTTTATATTCGTCTGGGAACCATCAGGAAGAAAACGATAGGAAACCTCCTTCACTGCACTGACCGAAGGATTATGAACTTTGCGAAGCACCTGCGCTTCTTTATCCGTTTTCACATGGACGGTATATACATAAAAAAGATTTGGTTTCTTTCTGGCATCCAGAGACCGTTTCACGATCTCGTAGGTAAACTCCTCCTTCTTTGCAAGACATAATATTTTGCATATTTGTACTTTTAATTCTTTCTCTTTATGTCCCACCGGGAGTTTGATTTGGTTTATTTTGATCATATAATACTTCCTTGTTTTGTCACATATATTAATCATGGTGTTGATAGGAAAGACATTTCACGGGTTTCCCTAACATCCCTG
>ONEJ01000029.1 GCA_900316805.1 uncultured Lachnospiraceae bacterium | reverse complement strand
TTGTGTAAAGAGTCGAGAAATCGGCTCCTTTTTCTTGCCATAAAATGAAGGGAGGTTCGGTATGGCTGCATCGAGAATTAAAGGTATTACCATCGAAATCGGCGGCGATACTACGAAACTTCAAACAGCATTAAAGGGCGTTAATAACGAAATCAGAAATACGCAGGCACAGCTTAAGGATGTGGAAAAGCTTCTTAAGCTGGATCCTGGTAATACAGAGCTTTTGGCGCAGAAGCATAGGCTGCTTGGGGATGCGGTTAAGGAAACTAAGGAAAAGCTGGAAACTTTGAAGACTGCCGCAGAGCAGGCGGAGAAAGCTTCTTCCGGTTACGGCTACCGTGACTGCTCTTGGTACTGCTTCTGTGAAGACTGCGGCTGATTTTGAAACTGCCATGAGTAAGGTGGCGGCGGTATCCGGTGCAAGCGGAAAAGAGTTGGAAGACAGAGGACATGCTTTTCGGTATTGAATGAGTTATGAATCTGGCGGCTGCTTCGGGAGAAGATTTGGCGACCACTTCTGATATCGTAACGGATGCACTTACCGCCTTTGGCTTGTCAGCTCAGGATTCCGGGCACTTTGCAGATGTGCAGGCGGCGGCAAGTTCCAATGCTAACACAAATGTATCCATGATGGGTGAGACCTTTAAGTACTGTGCGCCGATTGCAGGCGCTTTGGGGTTCTCTGTGGAAGATACTGCTGAAGCGATTGGTCTGATGGCGAATGCCGGAATCAAGTCCACTCAGGCAGGTACTTCCCTTCGAACTATTATGACAAATCTTTCCGGAGAGGTTAAGATCTGTGGAGAAAATATTGGCGAGGTGACAGTTGCCACCACCAATGCGGATGGTTCCATGAGGGATTTGTCCGCTATTCTGGCAGACTGCAGAACTGCCTTTAGTGGTTTGTCAGAATCGGAGAAAGCAGCTGTGGCGGAATCGCTGGTAGGAAAGAATGCCATGTCAGGGTTCCTTGCATTAATGAATGCAGGAGAAGGAGATATTGCAAAGCACTCAGGAGCGATATTCTTCAGTAGGCGGTGGCAGTGGTGATATTGTAATTCCTTTTCTGTTACCCAGAAGTGGCTAAGGTTACTTACCGGGTATAAACAGCAGGAAAAGATAAGAGTTGGATTCTTTGACCCCGGAGACTGCAAGTGTGAGACAGACGGAAATGTATGTGGAAGGATTCAAGGCAAAGCTTAAGAAGGATACCAGTTATAAGGGGCTTTGGATTGTGAGTTTTACTCTGAAAGAACTGTAATTTTGCTTTAGTAAGCACTTTCTAAGAATTACTTTAGATTCTTTTACGCATAATAAATAAGAGCAATTTTTGAATTTAACTCACATCTGATTGACAACGTCATACAATGTAGTATAATTGAAGTACAAACAAATAAAGGAGGTGCTTGATATGGCAACTACATTAGTACAGGTTAGAATTGATGATGAATTAAAAAATCAGGCAACTGCTGTTTATGATGCATTGGGAATTGATTTATCTACTGCGGTGAGAATGTTTTTAAAAAGATCGGTAATGGTAAATGGTGTTCCTTTTAATATGACATTGCCAAAGAACGACTATAAAGCTGAAAGAGCAGCAAGAGCTCTTCAGGAGTTAAGCAATGCAGCAGTGGAAAATGGTACTTCAGAAATGTCATTGGAAAAAATAAATGCTGAAATTGAGGCAGTTAGAAAGGCAAAATAACAGGAGGCAATGCGATGCGGTATTATGCAGTAATAGATACAAATGTATTGGTCTCCGCAATGTTAAAAATTTAGTCTATTCCAGGTCAGATTGCTAATGAGGCACTTTTGGGTGATTTGATTCCTTTGTTAAGTGATGAAATAATAGCAGAGTACCGGGAGGTTTTAGCACGACCCAAATTTAAGTTCGATCAAAATACTGTGGAGATATTGATTGATGGAATCGTTGATAGAGGAATATTTGTGGATGCGGTTCCAGTAGAGGAAATAATTCCTGATCCTAAGGATATCGTTTTCTACGAAGTGGTTATAGAAGGTCGCAAGGAGCGTGATGAAGCATATCTTGTGACAGGAAATATCAAGCATTTTCCTGCAAAATCCTTTATTGTTACGCCAAAGGAAATGCTTGAAATCATGCATAAAGCATAAAGGAATGTAATAGGTTTAGATACAGAGCATCGGAAAAAACCGGTGCTCTTTTACGTGGAAGGAAGGTGGTCTTTTGTATCCGGTAAGTGAGGCATTCCTGCAGGCGGTGCAGGAGAACACAAGAAGATATTATTGGACGGGAAGGATTACAACAACGAAGGGCGTTTCGTATGAGTTTTGTGAGCCTGTGCTGCAAGGCCTGTAAGGTGGAGATGGCACAGAGTCAGGCAGATTATGAAGCGATGCCCAATGGGACAGAGCTACTTTCCATTTATACGGAGAATGATTTTGAGACCTACCGGGATGTGCTCTACTATGTGGGGCAGGTTCTTGGTGGGTTTTTCTGTATCAACCGAGAGGGGAAGCTGGAACTGAGGAAGTATGGCAATGAGCCGGTAATGGAGCTGGAGACAAAGCACCGGTTTACCAGAAGCTTTTCCGATTTCATTACAAGGTACACGGCGGTTTCTTCCACCAACATGAAAACGGAAACGGCAGAGTATTATCATCTGGAACCGGATGATGGGCTTACACTGAATCTGGGTGTGAATCCACTGTTGCAGTTTGGACTTGGGAGATGTGATCCGGTTTAAGGGTGGACAGGCAGACGAAAACAGGATATCTGCTATCACTTCCATGCAGTGTAAGATTGGTGGAAAGCACACGCTTAAGGGTGTTGGTAAG
>ONEJ01000086.1 GCA_900316805.1 uncultured Lachnospiraceae bacterium | reverse complement strand
GGATTTTCTAGCCGTAGCCCCCGCTACGCCGTCGAAAATCCGCCTTGCATATGAAAATTCATACTTCGTCATATAGCCAGATACTTAGTATTCGGTGTACTAGGAAGGCATGAATTGTTACGTTCAGTAAAAGAAATAGTTTGGCACATAATGTTCCGATATATAATAGAGGAGGAGAAGGAATATGGGGTTTTTAGACAAATTGCTAAAGGGGGCAAAAATTGTTGGAGAGATTGCTTCTGAGGTAAGCAATGGGCAGAAGTTAGCGGAGACCCCGGAACAGGCACCGGCGTATGCCCCGGAGAAGAGTTTCGAGGAGAAGCTGCAGGCAATTTTGCAGAAAGCGGAAGACCTTTTGGCCTGCTTTGCAGATAGCAGAAAGATGTTCAGTCCGGTAGAATCAAGCACGCTTTGATTCCTTCAAAGTTTTTTCTCTTTCCTTTTTATCATATAAGGATCAAAGTATGGACATACTCACTTCACTATATTCTGAAGCTGTCTGGCAGGATTTTTTACAGCACAAAATACAAAAACAGCATATTTCGAAAAAAGAGCAGAAGCAGTTGGCAGAATATATCTGCCAACACAGATATCTGCCCCTTTTGGATGCAATGAAGGCACCGGATTATCGCAGTCCGGTTCCCGTAAAAAGAGAAATTAACAAGGGAGGCGTATCCAAAAAACGGGTAGTTTATTCTTTTCCGGAGGATTTTAATCAAATCCTGAAATGCATCGCTTTTCTGTTGTACAAGTATGATTTTCTTTTTGCCGGTAACTGTTATGCCTTCCGCAGGGAATACGGGGTAAGGGATGCGGTAAAAAGGATTCTGCGCACAAGGAACATATCCGAAAAATATTGTCTGAAGGTGGACATCAGCAACTATTTTAATTCCATTGATGTGCAGCTGCTTATGGAAAAGCGAGGAGCTATGGCGGGGACGCCGGTGTCACCCTTTTTTGCCAATATATATCTGATGGATGTGGACAGATATTTTGAGGAGCGGCAGCTTCTCTATTTCCGCTATTCCGATGACATTCTGATTTTTGCAGATTCTCTGGAGGAACTTCTGGAGTACCGGCAGCTTTTGTATGGACAGATCGAAGAGCACCATTTAAGGCTGAACCCCTCCAAGGTTCGTATCAGTGGGTCTGGAGAATCCTGGGAATTTCTGGGACTTTGCTACCACAAGGGAGAGATTGATCTGTCTGCCAATACCCTTCGCAAGATGAAAGATAAGATCAGAAGGAAGGCAAAGGCCTTAAGGCGGTGGCAGAGCCGCAAGGGCCTTTCCGGGGAGAAGGCGGCCAAGGGGTTTATTAAAGCCATGAATCATAAGCTGTTTGACAGTGGTGATGGAACGGATTTCTCCTGGAGCCGGTGGTTTTTTCCCAACCTGACCACAGACCGGGGGCTTAAGGAAATTGATGGCTGTATGCAGCAGTATATTCGTTACTGCGTGACCGGGAGACATTACAAGGGAAATTACCGGATTTCCTATGAACAGATGAAGGCATGGGGGTACCGGAATCTGGTGCATGAATTTTATGACTGGCGTGGGTCTTTACATGCCTTTGAGGATGAGAAAAATGGAGTTGAATACCTTTCAGATGCTGCAGGAGCTGATTCGTCAAAATGAATTTGAACTGCTTCTGCCGGAGGATAAAGAACAGAATCAGCTGCAGGATATCCGGCTGGTTTATCAGATGAATGACACGGTGGAGAGCTTTCTGGTGTTCCGGGATGCCATTTGGACAGGAACCTACAAGAAGGATTATCAGGGGAAAATAAAGGCCAGCTACGACCGGGACGGGGTGCGTTACGTATTGGGGGTAAGGCAGGGAGACAGTGTGATCACCCTGTTTTACCGGACGCTGGAGCAGCAGGTGCAGCTGTACAATTATGGAGATATCGCCCACTTCTGGGTGCCGGGATATGAGAATTTACGACAACTGGAGTTTCGGATCGCAGTGCTCTGGGACAAATTTACCTATCTGGGGGAAAACTATTGCACAGAGGGGGAAAGGCGGCTGGTGCATCTGGCTGATGTTCCGGCCTTAAATTTCTGCTCTTACTGCGCAGCTCCGGAGGAATATATGGTGCCCCACGAGATGCCAAGGGCATCCTTTCTGAAAGGTCTGGATGTGATGGAGGACATGGCGCGGCAGGCGAAGGATGGTACGCTGGTTCGTCTGATCCGGCTGTACCGCAGATTTCCCCAGCCGGTGCTGACAAAGTATCTGGCCCACGTGCTGCATCAGAGCCGGCACTTTGGTTTCGTGAAGATTCTCACAGAAACCATCAAAAAAGAGACCGCTGTTTATCCACACCGCTCCTTTGGAAAAAGAGCAGATCATAAGCTTGCCCGCCGGATTAAGAAGGCAGAAGAAAAATGCCGGAAGCTGGAGGCTGCCGGATACTACGCAGAGGTATTGCGGGAAGAGCCCTTTACCAT
The DNA here is from genome assembly GCA_900316805.1 of uncultured Lachnospiraceae bacterium. Classification (GTDB taxonomy): domain Bacteria; phylum Bacillota; class Clostridia; order Lachnospirales; family Lachnospiraceae; genus Roseburia. The sequence goes on along the minus strand of ONEJ01000086.1, from coordinate 21,881 downwards.
TGCAGAGGATCATACGGATCTCAAGGTGTATGTCATGGCATCGCGACCCGGTTTTCGAAATCAGAAAGTGAAGATCTATGAGATAAACGACCATTCATAAGCGTTTCCCGCGGGGAATCTCAAGGGGAAGTCTTCGATGGCCGTTGTAATAAAATGCATATAAAATAAGCCGCCCGGAATTGAAAACCGGGCGGCTTTTATGTAGGATTTATGCGTTTGCCATTTCTGACAATTCTTTCAACAGTTTTGGAAGCTCTGTGTCCATGTTCTCATCGCTGAACTGGCAGGTTCCAACCTTCTTATGACCGCCACCGTTGTATTTGAGCATCAGGCTTCCCACATCCAGCGTTGCTGTGCGGTTTAAGATGCTGTAGCCAACAGCTGCGGAGCATCCATGGCCACCGCGGCCACTGACGATCCATGCGGAAATATTCTGCTGTGGATACATACTGTAGATCATGAAACGGTTGCCGGAATAGATGGGATCCACACCCCGCAGGTCAGAGATCAGCAGGTTGCCTTCCACTTTTGTGTGAGCCTTAACCATTTCCACAAATTTCTCCGTCTGTTCAAAATAGGTCTCCACCCGCTCCTGTACATCGGAGAGTGCAAGAATTTCTTCGGTGGACATGGTGCGGCAGGCATCCATCAGGCGCTCCATCAGCTGATAATTGGAGATGGTAAAATTGCGCCAGCGTCCGAGGCCGGTTCTTGGATCCATCAGAAATCCGATGAGGATCCATCCGGTGGGGTGCTGTACCTCTTCAATGGTAAGGTTGCCGGAATCTACCTTGTCCACTGCCTCCATCATTTCGTCAAACTGCGGGAAACGTTCCTTCCCGCCATAATACTCATAGATGATTCTTGCACAGGAAGGGGTCAGACGGCTTTCGCCCTTGTATTTCCCCTCCAGCTGAAGACGTTCATGTTCACTGGAGTGGTGGTCAAACCATAAACCGCAGCCCTCTACGAAGGGAACATTCGCCAGACAGTCGTTTTCGTTTACCTCCACAAGTCCATCCTGAAGATCTTTGGGATGGGCAAATTTCCAGCTATCAATAATGCCTGCTTCTTTTAGCAGAGCACCGCAGGCAAGCCCGTCAAAATCCGATCTTGTAATCAGTCTCATTGCTACATTTTCCTCCTCCCAGGTTACTATTAGTTTAATTATATCATAAAATTCGGAATGCACAATATAATGAAGAGAAAACGGTGTGGATTTTTGAACATGAATATTTTCGTAAACATAGCAGCAATTTGTATTGGCCTGGGGCTGATCCTTTGGGTGATGCGACTGGTGGTCCGGCAGAAAATGTCCGAATCCCAATCGGTCCTCTGGATCGGCATTGGAATTGCAGCCATTATTCTTGGGAGTTTTCCGGGGCTGATACCAAAGATTGCAGGTCTGCTGGGAATCTGGTATGCACCATCGGTGCTGCTGTTGGTTGCCACGGTTGGTCTGTTGTTGATTCTTTTTCGCAATTCCAGTGTCGTATCGATACAAGCAGATGAAATTCATGAACTTGCCATACAGATGGCATTATTGAAGGACGAAAACGAAGCCTTAAAAGCAAGACTGGCTGGATTGGAGAGTGATCGTGATTAAAGTATTGGTCTGCGGCTCCTATCAGGGAGCCTTTCAGCTAAAGCTGTGTCAGCGGTTAAAAAAGGAAAAACAGGAGGTGTATGTACTCTCCAACGATCCCATAGCAGTAAAGCGGCCTTCTGCAGTTTTTCAGGATTATCGTTTTTCCTATGACAGTGAAAGTGTCATGAATGTCATGGCAAGTGTGTCACCGACTGCGGTGATTTTTTGTGGTGCGCTGGATGCGTCCTATGAATGGGGGAGGGGGTCAATGCCGGTGGCGTATGTGGCCGCTGTTATGAATGTTATGGCATGTGCGGCCGCCTCGAAGGTAAAGAAATTTCTGTACCTGTCCTCCCTGGATATCTTTGCAGGAAATACAGAGGATGGGATTGGGGAAATGACCGTGCCGATCCCTTCTGACCAGCGGCAGAAAGCAATCCTCCAGGGCGAAAAAATATGTTTGTCTTATGCGGCGGAGGACACAGAGGTATCTGTGATCCGGCTGCCCCAGGTCTATGGCATCTGTGGAAAAAGGGCAGAAAATTCGATTTGCAATAAGATCGCGGAAACCGTTTATAAGGGGGAAAAAATGGATCCGGCGCAAGAGTGCTTATGTCCTCTGATGTATCTGGATGATGCCGTGGATGCGGTGTATAAGGTTCTTACCGGCGGGCAGGAAAGGCAGCAGCGGATCCTGCATATTGTGCCAAAGACCGTTGTGGAAACGGCAAGAATACAGGATTATTTTGAGGCGTTACGGAAGGGAAACCAGCCCCTTCCCCTGACGGATCGGGGGGAGGAGAGCCGCTTCATGTCTGCTGCCCGGGAGGAACTGGGATTTTCAGAAAAGTACACCCTGGAAGAGGGGCTCATTATCTTTTTTTCCAAGTATAAAGACCTTCCCGGCAGGCAGGGGGAAAAGGCACTGCCGAATAAGAAGCAAAAGGGAAAAAGAAGACTGTTTGTTCCCCTTTTGGAAACGATTGCGGCCTTTGTCCTGGTGCAATTATTTGCTGTGGCAACTTCCGGAGCGGTATTTCACAGCGTCATTGATGTCTATCTGATCTATGCACTGATCGTCGCCGTGGTGCTGGGGGCAATTCCTTCCGTGCTGGCGGTTGTTTTAAGTATTTTGGGGAAGTGGTATCTGCTGCTTCGGGCCGCTTCCGCTCTGGCGGTTTTTACAGATTACGAAAGCTATCTCTGGATCCTGCAGATTTTTTCCCTTGCGGTGCTGGTGGGCTGCCTGCGGGATTGGTATACAGGAGCAGTAGGTGAAATGGGGTGTGAAAATGCCTATCTGAAAAAGGAAATTGATTCCCTCAAGGCCATCAATGACAGAAATGTGCAGGTCAAGGATGTGTTTGAAAAACGACTGGTAAACTACCGGGACAGCTATGCGAAGGTTTACGATATTCTGTCACGGATGGATGAGCTGGAGGAAAAATTGGTTCTTTTTCAGGCGGCGAAGGTCGTTGCAGAAGTCATGGAGAGCAGGGATGTGGCAATCTATGCCTATGATGAGAAAACAAGATTCTGCCGTTTGATGGCATCCACATCGAAAGCCGTAAGACAGAAAGGAAAATCCTTCCGACTGAGCGTATACGAAGAGGTTTATGAGCAGCTGACCCAGAGAAAAATCTATATGAACCGCAGCTTTGAAGAAAATATGCCCATGTTTGCGGCTGGAACCTATAATGGGGGAAAACTGGAGGCTGTGATTATGGTCTGGAGCATGGAACTTGCGAAGGTAAACCTTTATCAAAGCAATCTGCTTTCCATGGTGGCAAAGATGATGGAGCGTTCCACTACAAGAGCCCTAAAATACATGGATTCCGTCAGGAATTCCACCCATCTGTCCGGTACTAACATGATGGAGGCAAAGGCCTTTGGCAGGATGCTGGATATTTACTGTGAGGGTGAGAACGAGGGACTGCTGGAGTATACCTTGCTTAAGGTGGAAGGAGGGGAAGAGAACCGGGAGGCATTATCTGCTGTTCTGGATCGGCTGACCCGGGGAACGGATTATCTGGGTGTGGATGCCCGGGGGCAGATTTATATTCTCCTCACCAACGCAAATGAAGAGGAGTCCAAGGGGGCAATCCGGCGGTGTGAGGCAGAGGAGATTCAGGTGGCAGTGGTAAAGAAAAATAAGGGAAAAACCGTCGGGGAGGTTTTTCCCGCTGTCGAATTTGGGCGTGCGGATACGGGGAAGGAACCAGGGTATGAATAAATATGAGATATTATTTCTGGCAGTGATGGTAAACGCATGTATTGCGCTGTGCTATATGGCAGTGATGGGGATCCGTAAGCAGGGCAAAAGAGGAATTCTGCTGGGATTTCATATGCTTGTGGTACCGGTGGCAGGCCCACTGTTTGTGTTTTTCTCTTACCTGGATTTTATATTGTTAAGATGTGCCAAAGTGGCCTGCATAAAGCCGGAAGAAATCAGCTTCCGCAAGGAGAAAATCAGGGTTATCCGGGGGGACAGTCTCCAAAGGGGAATCAACCAGGTCCCTCTGGAGGAAGCCCTTCTGGAATCCGACTCTGTGAGCACAAGAAAAGCGCTCCTTGATGTATTGAAAGAGGATTATGAAGACTCCATTTCTATTTTGATGGCTACCATGGAAAATGAAGACAGTGAAGTATCCCATTACGCCTCCGCTGCCATATCGGATGTGTTATCAAAATTCAAGACCTGCCAGAAAAAACTGGAGGAACAATACCGCAGCCATATGGATGACGGGGAGCTTCTGACGGCTTACCGTAAATATGTATATAAGTATTTATCCTATCATGTTTTCCCTCAGACCGAGGAAAATTATTACCTGCTGCTGTGCAGTGAGTTGATGGAAAAAGCGTATGCCAATTTCCCGAAAATGGAGGTTTTGGATTACGAAAACTGGATTGATCTGCTTCTGGAAAAGGGCCGGCAGGAACAGGCAGAGAAATGGATTTTAAGAATGCAGAAGGATTATCCGAAAACCCTGCCGTTGTATCGGGCAGAGCTGCAATACTGCTATTTGTACGATTGTGAAAACTTCGGAAAATGCCTGCAGAAAATCAAGGATTCCAGGATCATGCTGGATGAGGATACCCTGGAAGTAGTGCGGTTTTTCTGTGATGTATGAGCAGAGGTAACGATTCTAAGGTGGCTCAATTGTTTCGATCACAGAATAAAAAGTGGGAGATAGGAAGATGTATAGCACAAGAGTACTGGAATTAGTACAGATATTTATTTTATACACGGTCTTTGTGTATGGGCTCGGGGAAGTCATCATAAGACCCATAACCCGTGGAAAGGGAATCGTATACAGAATCTGTGCGGATCTGGTGGCAGGCAATTTCTATATCATTTACATGATGTTTCTGCTGGCTTACGTAAAGTGTCTGTATCAGCCATTGATGATCTTTCTTTTTCCGGCGGGAGCCTGCCTGATCCGGTTTCTGATAGACCAGACGCGGATGAGGGAATACTGGAAACAGAAATACCACAGGCTATGCAGGCTGCTTCGGGGGGAATACGGGGGACGGCTGCTGGGAAAAAGAATCCCAAAAAACCTGGTGCAGAAGATAAGAAAATTCACTGGCAGCTTGTGCAGGGGCAGAATAGCAGAAGGTATTTTGTTACTGATAGCACTGGGAATTAACGCATATTATTTCAGCTATCAAGCGTTAAATTTTGTGTCCTATGCAGCCCCGGATGTGGAAATTCACATGAACTGGATCCAGTCTCTCGTAGGAGGTGAGTTGTTTCCTTCGGGGGTGTATCCCTTTGGCATGCACTGCGTTGGCGCAGCCATTTCTCTGGTGTTCGGGGTCTCGGCGGTTACAGTCGGCAGAATGTTAGGGGTGGTGACATCCTTTTACATTATGCTTCTGTGCTACCTGTTTGTGAGAAGTCTCTGTAGGCTTAAATTTGCGCCTATCGCAGGGTTTATGATCTTTACCATCGCAAATCTTACGGTTGACAGTACCTACATGAGATACTCTGCGATGATTTCCCAGGAGTACGCCATGCTGTTTCTTGTTCCGGTGATGTTTTTCCTATACCGGTATCTGAACCATAAGAGAAAGCAGGATCTGGTGTTATTTGGCATGTCATTTTCTCTGACCATAGCAGTTCATTTCTATGTGACGGCAATCGCCTGTTTCTTTTTTCTGGCAATTGCTGTGGTTTACCTGTATCGGATCATAAAAAGAAAAATGCTGGTTCCTATTTTGTTGTGCGGCATCATCAGTGTTTTGGCTGCAGTATTTCCACTGGTTATCGGATTGTGTATGGGGTATCCGCTGGAGCAGTCCTTTACCTACGGAGCCTCTGTCATTCTGGATGATCCTGATATGTACACTGGGGATACCGAAGATACCGGACAGGAGGAGAAGGAAAAAACGGATTACACGCCGCAGCTGGTGAAGGAGAAAACCATAGAGCAGCTGGAAACCTATCTCTTCAAAGATATCAGGTATCTATGGATTTGTGTGATCCCCTGTATGTTTATTCTTTTAAATTGTTTCCTTCGTCTTGCTGCCGGGTGCATGACGGACCGCACTCTGGAGTATCTGTCGCAGATGCTGTATCTATTGCTTCTGCTGACAGAGTTTTTGCTGGAAGCCTTTGATCTGCCGGTGATCATCGAACCAAAGCGAATGGGAATATTTATCGCTTATATGTTGCCGTTTCTTATGGCGGTTCCCTTTGAGATGCTGTATATGCTGCTGCATAGACGGCGGGTTAGGAGCGTCCTCTGCAATGCTGCCGCCTTAGGGTGTCTTGGAATTGCAGGCTTAAGCATTGGAGTGAATGGAACATGGAAGGAACTGCCTACGGTGTACTATTTTCAAACCTCCGGAGCCATGAAGGCGGCCTGCGATATTATCCGGCATTATGACAAGGATTCCTGGACCATCGTCTCTCCGGTAAATGAAACCACCCTGACCTACAATAGCGGGTACCACTATGAAATGCTGGATTTTCTAACGGCATTGGAGCATTACAAGAGGGGGGATACCTTATATATTCCCACAAAATATGTTTTCTTTTACGTGGAAAAAATGCCCATTACATTGTACGGATGGTCCTTTTCCGTAGATGATGAAAGATTGAAAAAGCGTCAAAGTATCAGCAGAGAAGCTGCATTAAGAGAGATTGGGAATGCCTATAGCGATCCTGATGATTATTACAAATATAAACGGATGGAACTCATGTCCCGGATGAATGCGTGGGTGTTATCCTACCGGAAAGCGTTTCCCGATGAAATGCAGGTGTTTTATGAAGACGATGAAATCGTCGTGTACCGGTTGAAGCAGAATACATATGCGTTGAATAATCTGGCCATTGATTACAGGAAGGATTTGCAAAATGATGGAGGAATGTAAAAAAACCAAGGTATTGATCCTGATTCCGGCGTATAACGAGGAAGAAAATATCGGATCCCTGCTGGAATCCATGAAGGAATCACAGATTGCGGGAAAGTCCGATATTCTGGTGGTGGATGATGCATCGGGGGATCACACGGCAGAGATTGCCACCCGTTATGGAGCGAAGGTTATCCGCCAGATTTATAACATGGGTTATGGCGCAGCGCTTCAGCTGGGCTATAAATATGCTGTCGATCATGAATATGATTTTGTACTCCAGATGGATGCAGATGGGCAGCATGAGGTGTGCAATCTGGATATTCTCTATGGGTGTCTGACAGATCGACGGAAGGACTTTGATATTGTGATCGGTTCCCGCTTTTTACAGGGGAGCAGGTCCTACCGGGTGGGGGCTGTCCGACTGCTCAGTATCCGGTTTTTCCGATGCATTATCAAATGGATCGGCCATACAGAGATCACGGATCCTACCTCGGGTCTGCAGGGATTGAACCGAAAGGCTTTTTCCTACTATGCCCGGTATGGGAAGTTTGATTACCGGTATCCGGATATGAATATGATCCTGCAGATGCTGCTGCAGGGTTTCCGGATCGGGGAGTGCAGAGCCCATATGCGTCCGCGGGTGGCGGGAACTTCCATGCATGCGGGCATTTGGCGGCCCATGGCTTATATGGTGCTGATGACTTTAAGCACCGTGGCGGCCATTATCAGAAATAAAAGATAACTGCGTGAAAAGAAGGGAAAGAGGAATTTGAAAAAACAATACAGCGTGCAGAATCGTCAGTATTACGTCATAACAGCGGGAATGATACTTCTTTGCGTGGTTTTCCAGCTGGCAGGCAATTTTTCATTTGTACGGTATCGTAACCCGGAATCGGTCCTGGCATCGGACCAGACGGATTCCTATGGGGTGGAATTAATGGCCCGCATGAAGGAGGCACCGGATTATGTCAATGAAAAGCAGATGGAATACATGGTGATTGGCAGCGATTTTTCCGGGGACAGTCAGGAGACGGCGTCTGTTTTGGAAACCCTGGAGGGGATGAAGAAATATCACGCCTGCGTTTCCTTATCCGAGGTGAAAACCATGAAGGTAAGCAGTCTTCCCTCCACCCTTAAGGCTGTCATCATCTGTGGGGACAAAGAGGGGGCAGCGCTGTCTTTGCAGCAGAGGCAGGAACTGGTGGCAAGGGGAATCCACATGATTTATACACAGATGCCTTCGGTCAACGGAATCCGTAAGAATGAGCTGGCTCCACTGTTTGGAATCTACCGGATGAATGGAAAGCTGAAGCAGAAGGGAATGCGGTTTACGGATGAGGTGTTTCTTGGGGGCAATCTGGATCTGGAGGATATTTCCTATACCTTAGAGGAGGTGCAGCTGGAACCAACCTGTAAGATTTACGCCTATGGATTAAAGGGCAGAGACGGGGAGCAGGGGAAACGCAATGAAGAACTTCCTCCGATTCTATGGCGGAATACCGTGGGAAAAAGCAAGGTCTTTGTGGTGAATGGGAACTTTTTTGAAGAAGACCAAGGCTATGGTATTTTGGCTGCAATCCTGGCGCAGATTTATGGGGACTACCTGTATCCGGTTGTAAATGCATCCGTCATGATTTACAATGCTCTTCCCTATCAGGGGACAGCGGATGAGAAAAGGCTTAAGGAGCTGTATGGAAGGGATTCCTTGCGGTTTCAGACGGATATTTTACTGCCGGATCTGGTGAGCATCTGCAAGCGGCTGGATATTGTTCCGACCTTTTATACGGATACAGAAAGCAGAATAACCAGGATGGACTACTTTCGGCACTCGGTGCTGGATCTGCAGGGGGAAATTCTTTACAAGGAAAACGCTCCGTCTTTTCCGGTACTGGTCACCGGATTTCAAAAGGATGACGGGGAACTTACAAAGCTGTATTCCACCGGCTCTGCTTTTGGCATTGTGGTTCATAAGGTGGATGTGTCTGAGCTTATGAATCCGAGAGATGAGGCTGCCAACTGGGTAACGGCTTCCAGGGATTATACCCGTTTTATCGCCTACTACAAGGAGGATTTTGGTGATTTCGAGTGTATGACCGCCCGGGAGGCTTCGACCCGTTATATGGAATACCGGCTGATGAGGCCTCATATAACCTATAGTGAGGACTGTATCGATGTGGAAATTGAGCAGATGCCAGAGAAGGCGGGTTTTCTATTGCGGACGGACCGGGTGGTGGGTGAAGCAGAGGGCTGCAAGATCCATAAGCTTTGTGAAGGAGCGTATTTGATTGAAACCGGACAGTCACATTTTCAAATTCCTCTGCAGGAAGGCAACGCCAGATATCAGGGAGACTTTTCGGAGCAGAAAATGGATGGAGGAATGGGTGAATGAAAATTTGCATGCTGATAGAGGGCGCATATCCCTATGTCACCGGCGGTGTTTCCAGCTGGGTGCAGCAGGCAATCTTAAGTATGCCGGAATACGAATTTATCATTGTAGCGTTAGTGACATCAGAAAATGAGAAGCGGGAGATTAAGTATCAGCTTCCGGATAATGTGACGGCACTGCATGAGTTTTATCTGCAGTCGGAGGATTATGGAAGATACAGGAGAAAAAGGCCCTTAACCAAGAAGGAAAACGAAGCCTTCCGGAGCCTTTTTTTCGGCGGGGAAGTGGATTGGGAACCGGTCTTTGGATATTTTCGAAAGGCTCCTGTCTCCCTGGATGCACTCATCATGAGTGATGACTTTTTACAAATGGCAGGAGAATATTACCGGGCCCATTTTGACCGCCTTGTCTATTCGGATTTTATCTGGACCATGCGCTCCATTTACTTTCCATTGTTTTCTGTGATGCGTCAGAGCCTCCCCGAGGCAGATTTGTACCACTGCCTGTCCACAGGCTATGCAGGCGTCCTTGGAAGCATGGCAAAATATCTGTACCACAAGCCCCTGCTGGTGTCGGAGCATGGAATCTATACGAGGGAGCGTGAGGAGGAGATCATCCGGGCAGGCTGGGTGACAGGGGAGTACAAAAACCTGTGGATCAATCAGTTTCGGAAGTTTTCGGACTGCGCCTATCAATACGCCGATAAGGTTACTTGTCTTTATGAGGGGAACCGGAAGCTGCAGGTGGAGTTTGGGTGTCCCCCGGATAAGACCGTTGTGATACCAAACGGCGTGGATGCAGAGGAATATGAAAACATCCCACAGAAGGAGGCTGATGATCCCTATATCAATATCGGAGCCATTTTACGGGTAACTCCGATTAAAGATGTGAAGACGCTTCTAAGTGCTTATGCCATGGCAAAGAAAAAGAATTCCAAACTGAAGCTGTGGATTTTGGGACCGCTGGATGAGATGCCGGAGTATGTGCAGGAATGCTGGGATATGGTTTCTAACATGCAGATGCAGGATGTGGTTTTTACCGGACAGGTAAATGTGAAGGATTATATTGGGAAAATGGATTTTCTTGTGCTCAGCAGTCTCAGCGAGGGGCAGCCGCTGGTGATCCTGGAAGGCTTTGCGGCGCATAAGCCCTTTGTTGCAACGAATGTAGGGGACTGCAAGGGCTTAATTTATGGAAATGATGACGGTCTGGGAAAGGCGGGAGAGATTGTTCCTGTGATGAATACGGCAAAGCTCTCGGAGGCAATGCTGTTTCTGGCGGAAGATGAGGACAGGAGGAGGCAGATGGGAGAGGCAGGCTATCAGCGGGTATTGTCCCACGAAAAGAAGAAAATATACGATGCATACCGACAGATCTATGAAGAACTGGGAGGGCAGAGGCAATGGCAGGAATAGGGATTGAATTAAAACGGATCTTCCGGAAAGACAGTTTGGTAAGTGTTCTCTCCGGTGCAGCATACTCCACATTGGTGGTAATTGGACCAACCGTGATCGTCATGGCTGCCTTACTGCTCATGTATGGAACATTGGGATATATGAATGTAAATTATGCGGAAAGGGAGCTTTTGTCTGCCACCATTTTATATGTTTTCATTTTTGCACTTCTCGTCACGGCGCCGGTGAATGCGGTTATGTCAAGATATATTGCCGACAAGATCTTTGAGGAAACCTATGAAGATATCTTACCGTCTTTTTGTACCGGATTCGCCCTTTGTGAAATGGGCGGGGCGGCCCTTGGAATCCCTTTTGCCTTACACCTTGTGCTGGTGGGAAAGGTAGAATTACTGTTTGTCATTCTTTCCTATCTGTTTTTTATGGAATTGATCGGGGTATTTTATGCCATGACCTATCTGACTGCCACAAAGGATTATAAAATTACGGCCTTGGATTTTGTGGCGGGTATGCTGGTGACGATTCTGTCTGCCCTGTGCGCCCATAAGCTTCTGGAGTGCCCAATACTCTATGCAATACTGGTGGGACTGTGTTTGGGATTCTTTCTGATCGCTGTATTACAGACGGCCTATATCAGGCATTATTTTGCCTTCAGCAACCGGAATTACGGGGGATGTCTGTCCTATTTTGTCAGAATGAAACGCCTTTTTTTCGGGACGTTGTTTTACTCCTTAGGGATTTATGTCCACAATTTTGTTTTCTGGGGAGCCACAGGGCATCTGGTCACTGCGGAAAGCTACTACTGCACTCAGGCCTATGACATGGCGTCCTGCCTTGGGATGTTTACCAATATTTCTGCCATGGTTATATTTACGGTTATGGCAGAGACTGGTTTTCATGATATGTATCAGACCTACAATGAGGCGGTCATCGGGGCGGCACTAAAGGATATCGAGATCGCCAAAAGGAATATGTTTCATATGCTGGTCCGGCAGATGGGCTATGTGGTCCGGGTGCAGGCTATCATTTCCATGATCCTTTTTTTGCTGGTGCGTATTTTCCTTCCCGATTATGGCTTTAGCGGGCTGGAAATGACCATTTATCCGGGACTTGCGGCTGCGTATTTTTGCATTTTTATTATGTACTGCAATATTATTTATCTATACTATTTTAACGATTCCACGGGGACATTTCTCACTGGGCTGATTTTTCTGTTGGGGACACTTTCAGGAAGTCTGGTCACAAAAGGGCTGCAGCCTCAGTATTATGGACTGGGAGCATTATTAGGCGGCACGCTGGGATGGACCTTCAGCTATTTCAGGCTCTGGTACCTGGAAAGACATATCGATCATCACATCATGTGCAGTATGCATCTGATAAAAGAAACAGATGCCTGTGACAGAGAGACAGAGAAGTAACGTGGAAAAAAGTATTGCGGGAAGATTCATGTGAAGAAGGAAAATGAGCGGAGTCTGAAACTGAATATCGCGGCAAGTATGCTAATCCAGGTGGTTTCCCTTCTGGTGAATCTGATCTCAAAGCGTGTCATCCGCCTATACCTGGGAGTTACGTATCTGGGAGTGCAGAGTATTTACTCCAATTTCTGCGATGTGATGAGCTTTGCATTTCTGGGAACCGGTTCAGCCATGCTGTTTAGTATGTACGGAGCCTTTGCAAGGGGCGACAGGGAAGAAATTGCATCCTATTACCAGCATTATGATCAGCTGTACGGCAGAATCTCGAAATATGTATTTGCCGGCGGAATACTGTGCACATTTCTTGCCCTCTATTCCGTCAATGGGGATATGGGGGTTCTGGAGATATGTCTGACGTATCTTACCTATATGTTTTCCGTGGTATGTTATAACCGCCAGCTGGTGCGGAATTATTTTATTCAGGCGGACCAGAAGCGCTATGTGGCGGCTTTGGTGACAGGAGGGAACGATGCAGCGGCTTTGGCAGTGGAACTTGTGGTGCTGTGCCGGTTGGGAAGCTATGAGCTGTTTCTGCTCTGTATCCTTGCCAAAAATTTACTCATTAATTTTGTATTTAAAACATATCTGCAGAAGAATTATGCATATATTTTTCTGCCGGCGAAAGCGCTGGAGGAGCGGGAAAAGAATTCGGTTGCTGCCAATGCAAAGGATATGATGTTGTACCGGTTTGGAAAGGTGCTGATCAGTAATACCGACAGTATTTTTATTTCCCGGTTTACCGGCACACTGTTAGTAGGAATTTATTCCAATTACCAGTTTGTAATCTGTGGCATCCGGAGCATATTGGGGGCTCTGTTCGAAGCTGTCCGGGGAAAAGTCGGGCATCAGGTGCAGACCAGGAGCCAGAAGGAACAGTACCGGTATTTTCAGAAGTATCTGTGGATCAATGCATGGCTCATGGGCTGTTCTGTCGTATGTTTTTATTTTCTGATCGAAGATTTCATTTCGGTATGGATGGGAAAGGTAGATGCAATTGCCAAGAGTGCAGTCATCATTATGCTGGTAAATTATTATATCGATGAGTCCCAGAATATCCACCGGGTTTATCGCGAGACGGCGGGACTTTTTCACAATATACGGACAATGATTCTGATCAAGGGGGCTGCCAATATCATTCTTTCGATCCTTCTGGGAAAAATATGGGGGCTGATGGGGGTCCTTGTGGCAACAACCATCACCTCTGTCTGTACTTTATTCTGGTATGAACCCAAAATTGTGTATGGATATTTTCACAGAAGTATCTGGAATGAGGTGCTTTACCATGCGGTGACCCTTGCGCTGCTGGCGGTTTCCTTCGCACTGACATCTCTGATTGTGGAGCCCATGGAAGGGGCGGGAGCTGCCTTTTTCCTGTGGAAAGGGTGTGTCTGTTTCGTTGCTTCGAATATAGTATATGTTGTGATGTTTGGCATCTGGATGGTGAGAAAGGGGAAAAGAAATGTGTGCTGATTTTTTTCAACAATATCTCTATTTGTGTGATACATTTTCTATTTCCGAAAAAACAAAAGTGGAATTGGATGAGGTTGATGCAAGAGAGCTATTGTCGCCCTACCGCATTGATTTTATGGCGAAGTTACTGTGGATTGAGGCTATTTATGAAACCTGTGACAGGGATAAGGCAGAGAAGATTTATAAGGCGCATCTGCTGGCCTTTTCCAATCATCTTATGACAGAGCCGGGACAGCCGGAAAAAAAGGGCTTTGACAGCTACTGTGACAGGTTTCGAAGCATCTGCACGGCGGCGGCTGCCACAGCGGGAGATCGGCTGGAAATTGGGAATCCGATACCGGTGGACAGCAAAAATATGGCCATGGACGGCGCCCATCGAATTAGTGCAGCAGTCTGCTATCAGAAACGTGTTCCGGTCTATCGGGTGGCAAAGGAAATCCCCAACAGATACGATTATCATTTCTTTCGAAAAAGGTATCTGGAGGAAAAGTATCTGCTGGAAATGGTGGAGAAATATGTAACCCTCCGGCCCTGCAGGCTGTACTTATTTCAGAGTGGGGAGTTGAAACGATCATTAAGGAAAAGCGTTGTCAAAGAATGTGCTCCCGTGTACATGAAAAAAATGCGGTCGAAAGAGGTGTGGATCATATTGGATCTCACATGGCTGGAGAAAAACGGAAAAACTGGGCGGGCAGAGGAACTGCTGGGAACATCTTATCTGGAAGGGGCGCAGATTATTCTTCTATGTATGAAGGCCCGGCGAAAGGATCTGCTCATGCAGGAACGTGGGTATTGGTATAAAAAAAGACTGGGAATTTTTGGCGGGATGTGCCGGGCGTATTTGAAAGTGTTGGTAAAGGGGCTGCTGGGCCGTCCGGTCTGACGGTGAAATGGTGGAGGAAAGAGATGGATATCAGCTTTATTATACCGGTTTATAACGGGGAAGAATCGATGGAAAGGTGCTTACAATCCATATGCAGGTGGGACTGGAAAGCGGATATTGAAATTGTGGTCGTTGATGATGGATCAACGGATGGCACAGCGCTGCTGTGTCAAAATTATGCCGCATCTGACCATAGAATCCGGATTTTCCCCATAGAAAACAGCGGGCAGAGCATTGCGAGAAATTATGGGATGAAGCAGTGCTGTGGAACGTATCTCTGCTTTGTTGATGCAGATGATAAGATTCACCCGGAGGAAATGTTTCATATGTGGGAAATTGCCAAGCGGGAAAAAGCAGATGTTGTGATGGGGGCATATTTCCGGGTGAACGGGACACAGAAGGAGAGAATCCATCTGGCAGGGGAAGGGCTTATGGCAAGAAACGGAAATCCGAAAGAAGAAGCTCTCTATCATCAGGTCATGGCAGAGAATGCCTTTGGATATGTATGGAATAAACTATACAGAAAGGCGTTTCTGGACCGCAATCATCTTCAGATGGATGATATCCGCAAAATCTATATGGAGGATCAGCTGTTTAATTTGAAGGTGTGGAGTAAACATCCCATCTGGTACTGCTATGACCGCCCTGTCTACGATTATGAGACGCAGAATGTGTCAACCACAAGAAAAGCCGAACCGATGATACATGCAAAAAATATTGCCATGATCCATTCGCTGATATCCTATTATGAGGAAAACCACATCCTGGAGGAAAATCTGGATGTACTGGTGCCGCTGATTATGCGTACCTTTTGCTGGTCCCTGGTAAAAAATATCCGGTATGAGGGAATGCATACAGCCAACATAAGGCAGCGGGCAAGGGCCTATATGTGTTCGGAAAGTATTCAGAGGGTGATACGGATGAAAGGGGCGGTGGGGAAACTATGGAAGCTGCCTTCGCTGCTGCAGACCCTTTTTTATTCCGCCTGTCTGGTGCTGATCCGGTGGAGATGGAGTGGATTTGTGACACTTCTGTTTGATTTCACCTATCCCGTGATGCATAAATATATTGTGAATGTTGTAAAGTGAGAAAATGGAAGAAAAGATAGAAGAAGAAAACTTGTATATTGCCTGTATATGGCCGGTGGCAGATGAACAGAAAATACCCATGGCAGAGGCGGCAATAAGGCAGCTGGGTAGCATTGTTTATACAAAAGATGTGGAACTGACCTATGCCGGAATGAGAAATTTTATGATATTAATCTATGGACATCAGCCATGGGCGGGAACTTTTGAAAATCATTACCTGGGAATCAAAGGAAAGCTGGATGCCTGTTATTGTGAGGGAAAACCGGTGAAAACATACGTGTTTTACGCCCCTTCCCTTGCGGCTGTTCTTGCGGTTAAGGAGTCCATCCGAAGGCTGCTTGGGATTGGCAAAAATTCTATTCATATTTCGGATAACCGGAAGGAGACAAAGGATATGATCCGGCTTTTGTATGATCCGGATTCTGTCAGGCTTTTGAATTCTTCTTTTGCACATGGATATGGGGTTGCACATGGATACGGGGAGATAGATTCCATGAACAAAAAAGCATTGAAACAGAAGCGGATCAGCATCATCGTTCCGGTATATAATGTGGCGGAATATGTGGAACGCTGTGTGGCGTCGATTCTTGCACAGACCTATGAAGATTTTGAACTGATCCTGGTGGATGATGGTTCCACGGACGGAAGTGGAGAAATCTGCGGACAGTTAAAGGAAGGGGACAGCAGGATAAGGGTGATTCACCAGGAAAACCAAGGCCTTTCTGCCGCAAGAAACCGGGGACTTTCTGCAGCCACAGGAGACTATATTACGTACATTGACAGTGATGATTACGTGGAACCCTCCTATTTAGAGGTTTTGTATCACAACGCAGTTACTTATCAGGCAGAGGTCTCTGTATGTGGATTTCAGTATGTCCGGGCGGATCAAAAGTCGAAAAAAACGAAAGGGTTGGGCACTGCAGAAAAAGAGGTAAAGCTGTATTCCGGAAAGATGGCGGCGGGAGAGATCGTGGCAGGAAATAAGAGGAGCATGATTACCGCCTGGGGAAAGCTTTATCACCGGAGACTTCGGAATCTGCTGATTTATCCCGAAGGGCGGCTGCATGAGGATGAATTTGTTACTTATCAGGTGCTTTATGAAGCCGTGAAGGTTGTGGTGACAGAACAGCCCCTTTACTGCTATTTTCAACGGGAAAAAAGCATTACGAACAGCGGTTACAGCAGACAGCGGCTGGATAAGCTGGAAGCCCTGAAAGAAGCCATCGCCTTTTTCGAGAGTCAGCAGGAAAAGGAACTGACGGCGTATACAGTGAAACGGTATTTACTGAACATTCCGATTGCCTGGTACCGGGTAAAAAAATACCTTCCGGAAGAAAAATTACTTCTTGGGAAGTTGAATCGGGAGTGGGAAAAGGTATATAATCAGAGGAAAGCTGATATTGCAGGGATATGTTCGCTGACAGACAAATGCGCGCTTTTGATTTTTAAGATATCGCCGGTTATGTATCGTGTTGTGGCGGCTGTGGTGGAGAGGATCATTCCTTACTGAAACTTCACAGTGAATAATACAAATAAATTTAGCTTGAACGTGTATTTTCTATAGCCGGCTTTTTCATAAAGAGATATTATGATACATATGGCTCGGAAAAATCAAGCGTCTGTCTGAGGTGAAGGCTACAGCGGGAGTTTTAGCTTTTACAGTTTACAGGTATGTGAACTGTAAAAAATAAGCTTTCATACGGTATGTTTGGTACCGAAAATACCTGACCGTGAACAGATATTTTTAGTTACCTTAATATATGCAGCGTATACATGAAACATAATACAAGGGAGAGGAAACAAATGAAAAATAGAACAATGATGCAGGCTTTTGAATGGTATTTACCCAATAATGGGCTCCTTTGGAAGCGGCTGAAGGAGCAGGCACCGGCTCTTGCAGCAGCGGGAATCAATATGATCTGGCTGCCGCCTGCCTACAAGGGAGCTGCCGGAAAAAACAGTGTTGGATATGATGTGTATGATATGTACGATCTGGGAGAGTTTGATCAGAAGGGAACCGTGGCAACCAAATATGGTACAAAAGAGGATTACCATGCAGCAGTGCAGGCTTTGCAAGATAATGGGATTTCCGTGCTTTCAGATGTAGTGTTAAACCATCGGATGGGAGCGGATGGAACTGAAGCTGTCATGGTAGAGGAAGTGGATAGTGAGGATCGTGATCAGGAGATTGGCGAGACCGAGGAGATTCAGGCTTGGACGAAATATACATTTCCGGGGCGAGCCGGAAAGTATTCTGATTTTCAATGGAATATGTCCCATTTCAGCGGTACAGATTGGGACGATGGGGCGAAGAAAGGTGGCATTTTCCGTTTTTCCGGTAAGACCTGGAACCGGGAAACGGATTCCGAAAATGGCAATTACGATTACCTGATGGGGGCGGATCTGGACACGGATCATCCGGAGATAATTCAGGAGACTCACAGCTGGGGGAAATGGTATCAGGATACAGTACATATGGACGGCTTCCGTCTGGATGCGGTGAAGCATATCGGATTTGATTTCTACCGGGAGTGGATGAAGGACATGCAGGAGTACGCCATGCGGCTGGAGTGCGGCGGGAAAGACTTGTTTTTCGTAGGGGAATACTGGTCTCCGGAGGTGGAACGGCTGACCCATTATCTGGATGTAACGGAGCACAGACTTTCCCTCTTTGATGTGCCGTTGCACTTCCATTTCTTCAAGGCGGCAACCTCCGAGGGGGAATATGATATGAGTACCATTTTCGATGATACCTTAATGGGAGAGGATCCGGATCACGCGGTAACCTTTGTGGACAATCATGATACCCAGCCGGGACAGGCTCTCTATTCCTTTATTCCGGCGTGGTTTAAGCCTCACGCTTATGCCATGATCCTGCTGAGGGATGTGGGAATCCCCTGCGTTTTTTACGGAGATTACTATGGAATTCATCATGATGGGGTGGCTCCCGTACTGGGACTTTCCACACTCCTTAGGATTCGGCAGCAGTATGCCTACGGTCAAGAGAATCTGTATTTTGATGATGAATCTGTGGTTGGTTTTACCAGAGAAGGCGATGAAGAGCATGAGGATTCCGGCGTCGCGGTGCTTTTAACGGACAGTGTCCGGGGCAGCAAGCGGATGTATGTGGGCACAAGGCTGGCGGGACAGCGGATGGTGGATGCCATGGGCAAACGGCCGGAGACCGTGGAGATCGGAGAAGACGGCTGGGGCATATTTTCCGTGGATGACGGCTCGGTTTCAGTGTGGGTGACAGAGAAAGCCGGGGATGAATTGTTTCTGCGGGGCTAGTACAACTTAATTTTCGCTGTACCAGCAAAGTCGTTATTTTCGATAGGATAGATTACTGATGAATCATGAGTGGTTTTTTGGAGGATGTTACTTAATTTTAACGAAATGAAAGAGATTACAGTACCGGGCATGAATAACGGAACAGGTACGATGACTGCAAAAATGCATATGGATGAACAAGGGAAAAGCTATTTGCAACGGGCAGGAAGAAATTTTAAGCGCCGGCACCTGCCATATTTGTAAGAAAGGCTCCGAACACGGCATTATCAACACAGGCTGTGAAGATTTAGTTTTACTTACGGTGGTTGTAGAACGATAAATCGTTGTTTTCTTAAACAAAGGAGAATCCTATTTATGAATTCACGAGTTAACTACATAGACAACTTAAGAACTACAATTGTTTCGTTGCTGATCATATATCATTTGGGTATAGCCTACAATTCTTGGGGAGAAGCAAATTATATTTTTTTTGAAAGAGTTAATCTTATTGCATCAATAGTGGTGTTTATATCACCGTGGTTTATGCCTTTAATGTTTTTACTCGCAGGAGTATCAGCATCATTTTCCCTCAAGAAAAGAGGATATTCAGATTTTATCAAAGAACGATTCATAAGATTGGGAATACCATTATTATTTGGAATTACAATCATCAATCCAATATTGAGTTTTATTGCAGATAAATCACATAATGGGTATGATGGTAATTATCTCGAACATTATGCGATATATTTTACCAGGTTTACAGATTTAACAGGATATGACGGTGGATTTACACCTGGACACTTTTGGTTTATTGCTGTGCTGATTATTATTTCCTGCATAGGCTGTGGAGTGATAAAGCTTATTGATTGTATAAGCAGGAACAATAGAAATATCATGCTTATCATAAACTGTTTCATTATCATACTTGCAATTGCTGTATTTGATGTGACATTTTTGGGAAAGAGAATTCCTGCATATTTATGTGTATATTTGCTTGGATATTATTTGTTTAGCAATCAAGAATTTATTAAAAAACTTGTAAAACTAAAGATATTATTTATATTCGTATTTGTTTTATCTTCCATAATGAATGCTATTTTGTTTGTATATATTGAAGATTATGAATTGTTAAATAATATATGTAATTACCTGTCATTTGTAACTGGAATTCCAGCTTTGATTTGTCTTGGAAAAGAATATCTGGATTATTCTAATAAAGTCAGCAGATACTGCTCAAGGTTATCATATGTGTTTTACATAGTGCATTTCCCAATAGTGGTGTTGTGTCAATATTTCATTTCTTTGACAGGCGTGGGAAGTGTACATAATTTTGTATTATCACTTTTAATATCATCAATTATGACTTGCAGTGTTTGTTACATCATTGAGAAGAATACGGTAATAAGTCTTTTGTTTGGATTAAAAAGAGATCAAGCAAGTTAGACAGGAAATTTGATATTTTATTGTTGCAAAAAATTGATAAATTCAAGCGAGGGGCAACGTATGAGAAAAAGAATAACTCCATTGCAAAAGGAATGGGACAAATTAGAAAAGCAGGAAGCAGCATATTTGCAGAAACGCAGGAAAAAGACGGATTCTAAGTTAAATCAGCTATTGGAGGAAAAGGTTCCTGCAAATTTGCAGAAAACCTTGGACTCCGCATTTTCCAAAGCTTTTTACTTGGTATTTGAAAAAGGAACGGGAATTATCGAGAAGACCTATAAACGAGAGGACTTGGAGAAGAACTATCAGATTAACGAATTCGCAGCTCAGGTGCGTGGAAACCGTAAATCTTTAAAGGAATTCTCAAAAAGGGCAATGGGAGCCGGAAATGTGAATCTGTTGATATCAGGTGTTTCAGGTGTTGGTTTAGGGGTATTGGGAATCGGTTTGCCGGATATTGTGCTGTTCACAGGACTGATGCTAAAGAGTATTTATGAGATTGCTCTGAATTATGGTTTTGATTATCAAAAGGAAGAAGAAAAGTGTTTTATTCTGCTGTTAATCCAAGGAGCATTGTCTTATGGAAATGATCTGGAAAGAATCAATATTGAAGTGAATCACTATATTACAAATGGTTCCTATGATAAGAATGTGGATGTCGAAAGCTGCATTAAGGAGACTGCGGGGTGTCTGTCCAAGGAGCTTCTGTATATGAAATTCCTGCAGGGAATACCCATTGTGGGAGCGGCAGGCGGTGTTCAGGATGCCATTTATATGAGACAGGTTGTGAAGTATACAGAGATGAAGTACCGCAGGAGGTTTTATGAGACCTTATTGCATATTGAATAATGAAGTCAGATATGGTTGAATGTAAAGTGAATATTATAGAAGCATTTGACCTTGATTCGTATCCTGGTTGGTGTAAGGCTGTTATTAAAGATAATAATGGGACTGAGCATATTCTTGTAGATAAACTTCCGGTGATAGGAATGGATGTTGATGAGGTATCAAGGGCAGAAGAATTAAAAAATGAGACATATTATAGGAGTCCAATAAACTGTTAATATGATCGATGGGCAGATATTTGTTTCAAATATTCGAAGCATCTTCTTGTCCTTCGGGCAAGAAGGAAATGCCCCTCGTTCAAAGAGCTCGGTCAATTCTAATATGGCAAATTGAACAGAGCGTAAATTGTAAATATTACCAGGATACCGATAAGATATCTTAAAGGGAAACATAGGATGAGAAAAATGGAAGTAGTAAGAGCTATTTTGAAAATAATTATGTGGATGCTGGTTGCTGGATCCGACTGGAAAGAGTGATGAGGAGTTCATTGTGGTTATAAAAGAAATCGAGAACAGAGTGCTAAAGTTAAGGGATTTGAATTTTTCGGTTCAAAGACATTGATAAATTCAAGTTTATCGAATTATCTAACTAACTTTCCTTATTTTACAAGGCTTTCAGAGCCTTAAACTATGAAACTGTATGTATTTTCCCTTGTT
>ONEJ01000016.1 GCA_900316805.1 uncultured Lachnospiraceae bacterium | reverse complement strand
CCTATCTGTATATTTATTACGGTTATTCTATCATAAAATCATGCATAGATACATACTAATTACCCACATGAAATAGCGAAAGGCCCAGATTCATTATAAAACATATTTCTGCTTGCAATTTTCCGTTCCACTTCCTGCCGGATTTCCCGCTCGGAAAAGATCAGATGAATATGCAGATTAGTTTTGCTCTTATTGTGATGTAATGCCGCACAGCATCCCACATCATACTTTTCCAGAAATTTCGATGTCATATATTTCAGCAGAATCTCATGGTCATAATCGATCAGACTTGGCGGTAACATAATAATCAGCTCTCTGGCTTCAATGCAGGTTCCCTCTGTTCCGCTTTTTGCAAAATCTCGCTGATTCTGTTCCGTAAGCAGATCCCAGTAGCTGTCCTCCACATTGGAAAAGACAGCATACAGATTTTCCTGCCGCTTGGGGCTGCTGATATAATCCACTCTACCTTTTACATCATGCAGCTTGCTTTCCATCACAAAACTATGATTTCGCCTGTTCACACTTCCTCCTTTCCGGCGGATACGCTACTATCAGAAATCACCACATCTATTCGCTTTTATAGAATACTTTAGCAAGGCAAAACCCGCCCCTGCGAGGCCCTCCGGGAGGACGAAAGACACAGAGTATAAGCTTTAAGCTTGTGCGATGGGTGTATTTCGCTCTCAATCGCCGAGGGCTCTTTTTGTCATACCCGGATTAACCTATCTCTTCTGATGACTAATTTTTTCTAATTGGCGTATCCGCCATTCTCATTGATGCCCGTATCCGGGCTGTATATTATCTCTGCTTTATTTTCAAAGTTTTTTTGCTCCTGTTCACACTTTCCTGTTCACATTTCACTCGGATATTTGTGAACAGAAACCTGTGAACAGAGCTCAAAACATTTTAAAAGTAATCATTAATCAAATGGTAGTTCCATATTTTCATCCACTTTCATGAATCCTTCCTCATCTTTTTTCGGTTGAACCCGTTTCCACGATCTCTGCGTACCGATAACACCACCGAATCTGTGATTGCCATGTTTTGTCCAGCCGATGATCTCATTGTCCATCAGATCCCCGATTTCTTTTGACTGCCATTTGGGAACGATGCCTTCCTGATGAAATACCTGCTGATAGATAATCGTAGAACAGACATAATCTTCTTCATACGAATCAAGAAATGCCTGTATCATACCTGTCTGGGTATCTTCCGGCATGAATTCCCTCTGGAGAAGCTTGACGTGATCTTCCATCTCCGACGAAAAGGTCATCGGATAGTTTTCGCTTCGGTAGATTTCCATTGCCTCTGCCCATGCCTGGATAATGTATAATCTGGATTCCGCTTCATTTTCATAAATGGTGGTTTTCGCTTTTTCGGGAAATACCCTGACCGGG
The DNA here is from genome assembly GCA_900316805.1 of uncultured Lachnospiraceae bacterium. Taxonomy (GTDB): domain Bacteria; phylum Bacillota; class Clostridia; order Lachnospirales; family Lachnospiraceae; genus Roseburia. The sequence goes on along the minus strand of ONEJ01000016.1, from coordinate 6,326 downwards.
GCAAATCTCCGGTTTCCAGTACGGTCAAATGGAAGGAAATTCAGGTCGTTGGAAGTACCGCAAAAGACACACTGACGATATCTGTCCTCTGCCCGCCTTTCATATGGAATACGATAAATATCCTTCTGCCGGCTCAGGAACGATTTCGTCTCTTCGATACTCTTGGCATTTGCCACTGCATTCATTTCTGACATTTCCACGATCCAGTGTCCCTGCAGATATTCATAAACCTTCTTATCATCGATCCGTTTCATATCGTCCGTAAACCATTCATCTTTGATTGCCAGATAGCGGAAGAACGTGGATTTTCCGGTTCCCTGCCCTCCGACCAGACAGAGCATGATGTCATATTTGGCTCCCGGCTCATACAGTCTGCGGATAGCACCCATCATATGCATCTTCATGACCTCGCCGGTATATGCAATGTCCTCTGCTCCAAAGAAATGTGTCAGCATATGCTGAATCCTCGGAATGCCATCCCATTTCAGGCTTTCCAGATATTGAAGTATCGGATGAAAACTGTTTTCATTCGCTACGATATCTATCGCTTTTGCAATCACCCGGTCACTGGTCAGTCCATAATTCTTTTCCAAATATAAAGCCAGATTGATCATATCGGTATCGGTCATATGGACACCTCGCCTCTTCCAGGGCATTTTCTTCATGATGTCAATCTGACACGTCATTTCGTTTCTGCAGATGGCTCCTTTCAGACAGGGATCATGCTCCAACGCATATTTGCAGTTCTGGATGGACTGCCGGATTTTCCCCTTTTCTGTGACATCCAGACGATTTCTGATATCCTCCACTGTCAGAAGCTCCGTTTCCACAATCTTCTCTAAGTTCTGCAAGGACTCCTCGCTCATATTCTGCAATTCTCTGTTCATACCGCTTCACCTCCTCCCGTCCGTTCTGGAAAAATCCAGAACCTCTTCATCCGTTCCAAACATCAGCATGTCCACCAGATAACTGACCTTGCTTTCATTCTTTAAGGCTTCGGCAAATAGAGGATGCCATTCCTCTTCCATAGATTCCGGCTTGTAAAATTCCTTCCAGAATTCCATCCATCGCAGATACCGCAGCAATACATTGGCAGCATCCCTTGCCCATTTATCAATCTTTTTCTGGACGAATTGCATCCGTTCCTCTTTTGTCGGAACCTTCTCTTTTTTCCGAACTTCGGGTTCCCATTTTTTTCTAACCTCTTCCTTCCCGATTGGAATTCCCAGTGCAAAATCTTCATTGATCTTCTTCGCTGCTTTGAACTGGGATAAGCCAAACAGTATAGCCACATAATTGACTGCATCTCCTTTGGCTCCACAGGCGAAGCAATAATAATTCCGGTCAATCTTCATACTGGGGTGTTTATCATTATGAAACGGACAGCACGCCATCCCGTTCCGGCTCACTTTTAACCCATATCTTTCTGCCACCTGCCTTGCGGTGACACGTTCTTTCATTTCCTGAAAAATGTTCATGTACGTCCTCCTGTATCCTTTGTAATCAAATTCCGTATTTTTCCCTCTTTCCGTTACAGGAAAACTTTGCTATACTACACATAAAGCTATATGCGTATAGGCAGACTTCTCCCGTAAGGATTGAATTTTTGTCTATGAGGCTTTACCAGAGCCTGCATAAGTTTTGTTTAGTGTCGAAATGTCCTTGTTACCAGCAGGGGCATTTTCTTTTTCAGGGATATTTTGGGGATTCCACATGCTGCGGTTCCTCCTTCATCCCATTCAATGTCACAGCAACCATCTGGATGGTCTGAAGCAGTTCTTCATTTTCTTCACTACATGCTTCCAACCGTTTCAGTTCCCCGTAAATCTGCTGTATCTGATTTTTCAGCGCTTTGTACACTCTCGGATTTCCCTGCACAGTCACTTCCCAGTCCATCAACTTTCTCAGGATGTACTCCTGTTTGGTAAGCCCGGATAACGCCACCATGCGGTCAATCATTTTTGCTTCTTCCTCGGATACCCGGAATCCCACGGTCCGGTTTCTCCATCGTCCTTTTGCATCTAACGTTCTCTCCATCAGATTTCATCCTCCTTCTCCATCCGTTCCACATCCAGCTTATTCGCCATCTCTGTCTGTACCGTGGGGAACAAATGTGCATATCGGTACGTGATTTTTTCCGCTTCATGTCCCACCCGGTTTCCAATGGCAAGAGCAGTAAATCCCATATGGATCAGCAGGGAAACATGACTGTGGCGGAGATCATGGATTCGAATAACCGGAACTCCTGTTGCTTTGCATCCCCGTTCCATTTCATGTTTCAGATAGGATTTGGAAAATGGAAAGATCCGCTGATCCGGTGCGAGCGAATAATACATTTGAAAATAATCCTGCATCTCTTCACAGAGGAACTCCGGCATCACAACGATCCGGTTACTTTTCGCTGTCTTGGGTGAAGTAATAATGTCCTGTTTTTTCATTCGGTGATACGTTTTATTGATCCGCACCGTCTGCTTCTCAAAATCAAAATCTGATGTTGTGAGGGCAAGCAGTTCACCTTCCCGGATTCCTGTCCAATAAAGCATCTCAAAGGCATAATAAGATCTGGGCTTGTCCATCATTACCTCGGCAAATTTCAGATACTGTTCCTTTGTCCAGAACTTCATTTCCTTCGGAACTTCTTTTCCCATACTTCCTGCCTGTCTTGCCGGATTGGAGGGCAGATTATAATAGTTCACCGCATGATTGAAAATTGCTGTAAGCTGTGCCTGAATCGTTTTCAGATAATCCACGGAATAGGGCTTGCCCTTTTCATCCCGGTATGCCATCATCTCATTCTGCCAGGCAATCACATCCGCCACTGTGATCTCGTTGATCTTCCGTTTTCCAAAGTAAGGAAGGATTTTTGTCCGCACAATGTGGCTTTTCGTCTCAAATGTACTTTCCTTCACCCTCTGGCGTTTATACTCGGAATAAATCTCATAAAAGCTCTCAAACGTCATATCCAGCTTATTTCCTTTTCGTAGCATCATCTCATGTTCCCATGCAGTCGCTTCCCGTTTGGTCTTGAAGCCACGTTTCTGCGTCTGCTTTCTTTCCCCGGTAAAATCGGTGTACCGGAACACCACTCTCCATGTACCTTTGTCTTTCTCCTGATATACAGCCATCTTAAGTACCTCCTAGTTTTCTTCATAAAATAATTTCTTTCTGAAATAATTGGCATCCACACGCCCCGGCACTGTAATCAGTCCCATTCCGCTGAGTTCTTTATTCAGCTGGCGGATAATCTGGTATGCCTTTGACTGTTTGACCTGCAAAATATCCATTACCTCTTCCACAGTCAGAAATCCATTTTTTAATTCAGACATTCCATTCACCTCCTTCCGCATCATCTTCGAGGAAAAACCCCTCTACTTATCCAAAGTTTCAAGCCACCTTATACAACCTCATTTTCAAATTTTCTTTAGCTTAATGCTATATAGTTAAGTTTGATTGTATTATATTAACTATTTTCCGTTAAGTCAAGTGGCTTGAACATCAGTAGTTAAATTTTTTTGTTTAAGTTTTTCTTGCGTCTTATTTTTCCATATGCTATACTGATTTAAACAAATATCGTTAACCACCAGTTCCTATTCATTGCACCACGGTAGGAACTGATATTCAAAATTGAATAAAAGATTTCAGAAAAAGGAGAAATCCCTATGGCATTTGGAAAACGTATTAAATTTTTCAGAAACAGAAAAGGTATGAAGCAGAAGGAGCTTGGCGAACTTCTTGGATTCCTTGGAAAGACTTCGGATGTCCGTGTGGCGCAGTACGAGACAGAAGCCAGAACCCCCAAGGCTGATCTGGTCAAAGAAATGGCACAGATCTTCGGTGTCAGTCCCAGAGCAATCAATGTTCCGAACATTGACTCCTATCTCGGACTCATGCACACCCTCTTTGCACTGGAAGATATGTATGGCATCAAGATCGGAGAGATTGACGGAGAACTCTGCCTCCGACTTGACCGGGAACACAGAGAATATCAGCATCTGTTTGATCCTTTTCATGCATGGCAGCAAATGGCTGCAAAACTGGAATTCGGAGAAATCGGCCAGGAAGAATACGATAACTGGCGATATAATTATCCGGAAATGGACACCTCTGAGATTCGGGCAAAGGTTCCGTCTCAGGAACTCTCTGACGAACTCATAAAGGCTCTGAAAAAAGAGAATCAATAAAGAAATGTAAAAAGAAAAAACCTTACTGACTACTCTTTCCAATTTTGGAAACAGTTCATCAGTAAGGTTTTTATGTTATAGAAATATAATTTTATTCAAGGAATATAGCAAAAAGTGTTGCCAATCCGTTGCCAAAAAATAACTGAATTTGCTTGGAACCAGCATAAATACTGGGTCTATTTTTGCAAAATCCTATTCGAACTCAATCGTCCCCGGCGGCTTACTAGTCAGATCATAGAACACCCTATTCACGCCCTTAACCTCATTAATAATCCTGCTCATCACCGTCTGCAGCACCTCAAATGGAATCTGCGCACTCTCCGCTGTCATGAAGTCGATGGTATTGACCGCGCGAAGCGCCACCGCATAATCATAGGTTCGCTCGTCCCCCATAACACCAACGGAACGCATGTTTGTCAATGCGGCGAAGTACTGGTTCGGCATCCAGGAGGGAGCCTCGCCCTTTTCTTTCTTGCAGGCTTCCACTGCCTTGTCTACCTCTTCGCGGTAAATGGCATCGGCATCCTGCACGATGCGTACCTTGTCGGCGGTGACTTCACCGATGATACGGATGCCCAGGCCCGGGCCCGGGAATGGCTGGCGGAATACGAGATACTCCGGAAGGCCAAGCTCAAGGCCGGCTTTTCTTACCTCATCCTTGAAAAGGTTGCGGAGGGGCTCTATGATTTCCTTGAAGTCTACATAATCCGGAAGGCCGCCCACGTTATGGTGGGATTTGATCACTGCGGATTCTCCGCCAAGACCGGATTCTACCACATCCGGGTAGATGGTTCCCTGTGCCAGGAAATCCACGGCACCGATCTTCTTTGCCTCTTCCTCAAATACACGGATAAATTCTTCACCGATAATCTTTCGCTTCTGCTCCGGCTCTGTTACGCCTGCAAGCTTTGTGTAATAGCGGTCCTGGGCATTGACCCGGACGAAATTGATGTCGAAGGAACCGTCTTTACCGAATACGCCCTCTACTTCATCTCCCTCATTTTTTCTGAGGAGGCCGTGGTCTACGAAAACACAGGTCAGCTGCTTTCCGATGGCTTTTGCCAGAAGGGCTGCAAGTACGGAGGAATCCACACCACCGGACAATGCCAGAAGCACCTTACCCTCTCCTACTTTCTCGCGGATTTCTTTGATGGTATTCTCTACGAAAGAATCCATGCGCCAGGTTCCTGCGCAGCCGCAGATACCCCGCACGAAGTTGTGAAGCATTTTGCTGCCCTCCACCGTGTGAAGTACCTCCGGGTGGAACTGGATGGCATAGAGCTTACGGTTTGCATCCTCTGCTGCTGCCACCGGGCAGTCTGCCGTGTGGGCAACAATCCGAAATCCCGGTGCTGCCTTACTGATATAATCAAAATGGCTCATCCAGCAGATGGTTGTGTTGGTATCGGTGTCATGATCCTCACAGTTTTTCCCGGCGGTCTCGCCGGTTACCGGTGTGCCCACTCCCGTAAAAAGAGGAGAGGTGGGATCCACAAACACCTCTGTCTTTCCATATTCGCGGACCGGTGCTTTTTCTACCTTGCCGCCAAGAATGTGGTTCATCAGCTGGGCACCATAGCACAGCCCCAGAACCGGAATGCCAAGTTCAAATAGTTCCTTCGAATAGGTGGGGGAATCGGCTTCGTAGCAGCTGTTGGGGCCGCCGGTCAAGATGATTCCCTTGGGGTTCATTGCCTTGATCTGCTCGATGTCGGTGCGGTAAGAATAAATCTCACAGTACACATTGCACTCCCGGACACGGCGCGCAACCAGCTGATTATACTGGCCACCGAAGTCAATGACGATGACTTTCTCCTGATCCATGTTTCTTTCCTCCTGCATGTATCTAATAAAATTGTTAGTACTTTCCCGGAGGGCAAACCTCTGCCCTCATCCATGATAAAACGGGGCTGTAAAAAGCCTCCGCAATAAATTTCTGACACCCAATATTATATAAAATGAATACACAAATGACAAGTCTATTTCCTTGGCTATTTCAAAGTCGTTGGATTTTGGGTTACTGTTCACGGGTAGGTATTTTCGATACCGAAAATACCGTATGAAAGTCTGCCGTTTGCAGTTTTGGGCAATTTTTCATGCGAAGCATTGCCCAAAACAGTTACAGTTCACATACCTGTGAACTGT
>ONEJ01000031.1 GCA_900316805.1 uncultured Lachnospiraceae bacterium | reverse complement strand
ATTACGCCTGGTGCCTAACTATCAAGCCCCCTGCTCCGGCAGCGGGCTTTTCTCATGCCTGAAAAGGAGGGAAACATGAAAGAGAATGACACTAAAACTTTGGAAGAAGGAATCCTGAAAGATATCACCAGGGTGATTGTGGAAACAGACGAAGAAAACCCAGTACCAATTGCTGTTATCACGGCTGATAACATTGAACCGGCAAATGGGTACAGGGTTCGGATGCGGCCTAAATATAAATAGCTTTTTGGCAGACCATCAGGCCTGCTATTTTTATGCATTGAAAAGAGAGGAGAACAAAAATGAAGAACCTGAAAGCGATTGCAATGACGATGGCCCTGGTGGCCGGTATTACTGGAACGGCCTTTGCCGCTGACATCCGGGAAATCGTAGGGGATCCAGGAACCGAAATCACGGATCGGAACCCTACCTGCTACCAGACCCGGGTATTTAATGGCCACACCCTGGAATCCTAACTTTTGACTCATTTCCTGCTGATCATCCTTCTCCTTTTCTGCTATAATAGCAGAGAAAAATTCACCCCACAGAAAAAGTTCGGTAGTAGGAAAAAACCGTTTTGCTACCATTTTTACTACTACAATGGGGAAAGTTGTGCCGTTTTTTGCAAAATTTTGTCCTGCTTTATGTGGACATGTGGAGCTTGCAAAACCGCATTAAATCGGCATATTTCGGCATAGAAGGGAGTTTCGTGTCCATGATCAAAATACTATTTATCTGCCACGGCACTACGAGGTGCGTGGGCCTGGAGAGGCGCATAAACTGGGGATGATAGAAACAAATGCACAAGAAAAGAACGCCTGTTTTACTACCGAGCGCAAGATATAGTAGACTATTGGAAGAAGATAACTACATATTGTGCATGCTGAACAACGCACGTGAAGCTTTGCAAATCAGGAAAGAAAAGAGAACTTTTTGGGGCGCTTTTGTTATGAAGTGAATTTACATTCAGATATAGGAAAACTTGCTCGCAGGCAAGGGTACGGCAAGGGAGATGGTCCGTGGTGGGAGTTCCTGCCAGGGCTTTTTTTGTTTTTCTGAAATTTATATAGTTCCCATGATATAATAAAATATATTGTAAATATGGGGAAAGGGGAGACAGGATTGAAAGCTGTCAACGTTGTGGCTGCGCTGATCATCAACCAGGATCAAGTCTTCGCCACCCAACGGGGATACGGAGGATTCAAAGATGGCTGGGAGTTTCCTGGCGGCAAGATCGAGCCCGGGGAAACGCCGGAGCAGGCCCTCAAACGGGAAATCCAGGAAGAATTGGCTACGGAAATCCAGGTGGAAAAGCCTCTCACCACTGTGGAATACGACTATCCCACCTTCCATCTTTCCATGCAGTGTTTCCTCTGCAAGGTAGAACGGGGCAATTTGACCTTATTGGAACACGAAGCTGCTCGGTGGCTTTCTTATGATGAGCTGGATGATGTGGATTGGCTGCCGGCGGATCGGATTATGATGGGGGAGTTACGGGAATGCCTGGTAAAATTGGATGGAAAAAATGAAAGTGATTCGTAACCTGTTTATGGGCTTATTTTGTATCGGTTTTACTTTTTTGACCGTTATCCCATCCGCTTCTGCTGCCAGAACACCAATCCAGTACATGATGAAACGCATGAATTATATGCAGGGAACCTGGTATGGGGTAGAAAATCCTTATGATACTGTTACTTTTAACGGCGGACTTTTCAATGGAAAACAAATTGTTGGGTTTGAAAACTTAGCAGGAGGGGGCGGTGATTTTGGATGCACGATGGTTGTACAGCAAGATGGGGAAGAGAGGAATATCGCACTGAATGCTCAAAATCTAGGTTCGGCAGATAATCCTTATCATCAGTATCTGCGCATAAATAACATTTTGTATACCCGGAGCCAAACCCCTCTTTATGGAGAGTCTGTCGGCGGAATATTCCTGGGGATGCCTGTAGCACAAGTAGTAGAATTATATGGACAACCGGATTTGACGGAGAAACAAAGAAGCCGGGTAATTTATGCTTATACGAAGTTGGGGATGATGCTGGATATCAGGGATAGAATCGTACAGCAAATCCGTATTTTTAGTCTGGGTGATCGAAAGTTAGATACTACGCTGCTGGATTGCAATAGCTCTCTTGATGAATTTAAGGAAGCCTATGGCTTATCGGAAGTCAATATGAGAGGAGCTAATTCTATCGGTAAGGAAGAGTATCTTTGGTTTAATGAGTATCCGCAAAGTATTGCTTTATCGCTGTACTGGAATTAAAAGAAGCTTATCAGAATATGGGAAGAAAAGAAACAGAGGTATGCTAAAAGAACAACTGCTTCACTACTAAACTCAAGATATAACAAGCCATGAACCTGGTATAATTACATATTGTGTGTGCAAAGATGGATTATAAAGTGAACATATATTCATGTGGAAAAATTGCTCAATGGTACGATAAAAAAGATAACCGTGGTGGGAGTTCCTGCCCGGGCTTTTTTCTTTAGTTGTCCTAAAATTTGCACAGCGGCTATGGTATAATAAACCATAGTGTTAACAGTGGAGAGACGCATTGAAAACAGCCAATGTAGTGGCTGCACTGGTCATCAGCCATGATAAAGTCTTTGACAAAATAAAAAAGCCATTAGTAACTACCAAAGTAAGGAGCTATCAAAATGAATAAACAGAAACTGGCTTCCAAAATCTGGGAAAGCGCCAATAAGATGCGTTCTAAAATTGAAGCCAATGAATATAAAGATTATATACTGGGATTTATTTTCTATAAATATCTGTCCGACCAAGAAGAACGGTATCTGCTGCAGCGGGATTACCATCCGGAGGATATCCGTGACTATGTGAACGAGGAAGATGCGGAAACGGTTCAAATGGTCCAGGATAATTTGGGCTATTTTATTGCTTATAAAGACATGTTTTCTACTTGGCTGAGCATGGGAAGCGACTTTACTGTAGACAATGTCCGTACTGCTCTCAGTTCTTTTACCCGTTTGATTTCTCCCACGCATAAACTGGTATTTGATAAAATTTTTAATACACTGGAAACCGGGTTAAGCAAACTGGGAGAAAATACCAAATCCCAGACCAAAGCGGTGCGAGACCTGCTTCAGTTAATCAAAGATATTCCCATGGATGGGAAACAGGATTATGATGTGCTGGGTTTTATTTATGAATATCTAATCAGCCAGTTTGCAGCCAATGCCGGGAAAAAAGCCGGGGAATTCTATACCCCCCATGAAGTTTCTCAGTTGATGTCAGAAATCATTGCCCACTATCTTCAGGGCCGGGAAGAAATTTCCATCTATGACCCTACATCAGGGTCCGGATCTTTGCTGATCAACATAGGGCATGCAGCGGCCAAGTATATGAAAGATGCCAACAAAATCCGGTAT
>ONEJ01000093.1 GCA_900316805.1 uncultured Lachnospiraceae bacterium | reverse complement strand
AGCACAACTAATTTCCATCAGTCCATGAAGAAGATTGAAAATGCTGGATTCGGTTCCTCCCACCTTGCCGTGTCGTACCCATGTTAAATCTATTGCTACTTTTTTCATGCTTCTCTTAATTGCAGGCACAACTTATCACCTTAGACTTGCACAAAAAGCACTTAAATAATATCCCAAAAACTATCTGGCCAAATATTTAAAAAAAACACTCCCGTCCACCACTCCTGCCGCATTATTATAAGGGTCAAATACTTCTTCATCAGAAGCTGTTCTTTGCATAATAGCTTGACCTGCCTCTGCTGACCTATATGTCTCGGTAATTGTCCTCCCTATTTCAAAGCATGGGGTCCATGCCCCGATCAGAAAAAGGATGGAAATGAAAATAACCGTCAGCCTGTCCCTCTGTTTTCTCGCTTCTCTCCAAGATGTATATACAAGGTACCACAACACCATCAGTGCCGGTATTGAGGCTCGCATACAAAAATCCATGCTATGTCCTACATGGATCCATGGGCAAACCAGAAGAATCACGAGAGTAAGTGCGAATAATGGATTATTCTTCTGATAATGATAAATACTCAGAAAATACACGCCCACTTCCAAGATGATGAATACAATATAATACATCAGCTGCGCTTTGGAAAACTCATTAACCGTTTCAGTTGTATACCCAAGAGAACCATTTGAGAGGAGGAACAGTCCACATAATAAACCGACGCTACCACCTCCCAGAATATTCTCCTTCGTCAGGAAGCTGCAAAGCCATCCTCTCCCTTTCTGATTAAAGATTGATCTGTAAATCAAATATGGCAGCATCCCAATAAACGGCAGAGTACATGTCAGAACTCCGAAACTCCACAAAAAGACCACGTGGTCATTCTCTTTTTGGCGCATGATCAATAAAAATATGACCCATGCATAAATTGCCTGATTAAAGACCCAGAAAAGCTGTGCCATGGGACTTGTATATTGAAACGATCCCCACCATTCCAAATGTTGGAATCCTTCAATAACATGCCAGAGATTTTGATCCATTAGTGCTTTTCCAATAATATCCAATCCACTGAAGAACATAAAGCCCAGAAGAGGCCATACAGACAATTTCTGGAGTTTTTCGCAGATCAGTTGATAGAAAATGGCAACTCCGATAAATGCCCATACCATCTGGAAGAGATAGCCTGCAAGCAATCCAAAAACCTTCCCAACCAAAGCTGCAGGTAGCCAAAACCCAATGTAATAGACGATTCCTATATTAACTGCGCCCCCGTCAATATGGATGCTTCTTACAACCGGCCAGCGATAATTCACGAGGGTCTGGAAAACGCCGTTTCGCATGACATGATCAGGATTTTGATAGACCATCCCGCCAACTCCCGAGAAGTAGACCCATAAAGCAATAATAAGAAAAATCAGAAGCAGTTTTCGTATATTATCAGCATTCCACGCCGGACGCCAGAGTTCTTTCTCGCGATTTATGGACCCAGACAGCATCCATACAACAATTGCCACCGCCGGAATTCCGAAGTACAGTTTTATCCATCCCAGGAAAAAGATCATCACCGGCAACGATAAATAAAGATAAATTCCGAGAATATCCCATCGTATCGAGTTCGCAAAACGTTTCATATCATATACCACTTTATTTTGAATCATCCACTAAAGTGATTCCTGCTTCCAAAAAAGGAAAAATTCATCAAACATTGCATGCCGGACTAACAGCGATTTAGGAATCATTCAAAAAATTCTGCAATTTCCCGATCCATTTCCTCCGGTATGTTCTTCAGTTCAGCCAGATAAATCTGGCTGAACACCACTATTTTTTCCATACACTCATCTATATGCCAGCGGGGATGATACCCCAGCATCACTTTAATCTTGGTGCTATCCAATTTCAGGAAGTTTGACTCATGAGGAGCATGCATTTCCGCCCGGTTCTCCCAATGTGCCATAGGTAATTTCAGCTCTGTTCCAACATGATTCTGATCATTCCACTTACTGCAAAACAGAGTCACCAAATCTCCTGTTGTTACACAATCCTCATCGTCCGGCCCTACATTATAGCAAGAGGCCTTTGATCGATCCTCCCATTGTGCCTTTGCCATTGTAAGATACATAGCAAGGGGCTCCAATACATGCTGGTAAGGTCTGGTAGAATATGGGTTGCGCACCCCAATCACTGCCTCTTCCAGGCCTTCATGCAAAGCCTTT
>ONEJ01000090.1 GCA_900316805.1 uncultured Lachnospiraceae bacterium | reverse complement strand
CGGAATATCAGTAATGACAAAAACCTGAGCATTTCAATGACAGTTGAGGAAATCAGTTCAGTGACAGCTCATGAAATCGGTAACAATATGGGATTGCAGAATCCTATCGAGTTCTTTAATGATGAGTATATGCCGTCCTTTTATTTTGACCGGCTGGAGATGTCCAAAGACGTGGGAGGAAAAAGGTAATGCTGGAGATTGGAGTACAGACGAAAGATGCGGTGGATGACAGCTGCCCGGTGCAGGGATTTGCACAGTTGCGTGAGGCCGGCTTTTCCTGCGTGGATTTCAGCCTGAATGGATATCTGGTGAATACGGATCTGTACCAGGGGAATGCGAATCGTTTTTTTGATCAAACCATTCAGGAACTGGAACATTTTTTTACTCCTCATAAGGAGGCCGCAAAAGAGTCTGGGATACGGATTCACCAGATGCATATGCCCTATCCGATCTATATCCCCACCGGGAAGCCGGAACTGAACGATTACCTGTGGAATGAGGTTGCACCCAAAAGTATGCAGCTTTGTGATTTCCTTTCCTGTAAGTATATTGTGATTCATGGCTTCAAGCTGGCTCGTTATCTTGGATCGGAGCAGGCGGAGTGGGAACAGACGGAGAAGTTTCTGGAATCTATCGCACCCATGGCGAAGGAGATGGGAATTACTATCTGTATCGAGAACTTATATGACGGCATTGCAGGGCATCTGGTGGAGGGACCCTGTTGTGATGCAAGGAAGGCTGCAGAGCGAATCGACCGCATCAACGACCGCTATCATGCCGAGGTGTTGGGCTTCTGTTTTGACACGGGGCACGCCAACATAGTGGGGCTTGACTTCGAACAGTTCCTCACGACCTTGGATTACCGGCTAAAGGTGCTGCATATCCATGATAATGATGGAATCGCGGACTTACATCAGATTCCGTTTACTTTTACGAAAACCAGAGAGAACAAAACTTCTACAGATTGGGAGAGCTTTATCAGAGGACTTAGGAAGATTCATTTTGATAAGGTCTTAAGCTTTGAGACGGCGCCGGTGCTTTCCTCCTTTCCGGAGGAGATGAAGCAGGAAGTGTTGGAATTTATCAGCAGGATTGGCAGCTATTTTGCCGAGAAAATTTGCCCCCTCTGATTCATTGTATTTTAATTATAAATCCGCTATACTATGTGTAATCAGTAGTATAGCGGATTTTTGAATCTCTGGAGGTAAGCACTATGGCAGCAACGGTTGCAATCGGAATACAGAATTTTGATAAGCTGAGAGAGAAAAACTTATTTTATATTGATAAAACAGATTTTATCCGGGAATGGTGGGAGAGTGAAGATGATGTAACACTGATCGCCCGCCCGCGTCGTTTTGGCAAGACTTTGAATATGAGTATGCTGGAGGCATTTTTCTCCGTGGATTATGCGGATCGGGGGGATTTGTTCGAGGGGCTTAAGATCTGGCAGGATGAGGAGTTCCGCAGGCTGCAGGGAACCTATCCGGTTATCTTTCTGTCCTTTGCCAATGTGAAGGAAAAGGATTTTGAAACCACCAGCTACCGGATTCGCCAGCTTCTGATGATGTTGTACGAGAAGAATGCGTTTCTGGAGGAATGTGAATGCCTGTCTGAGGCGGAGAAGGACGCGTTTCGCCGGATGAGGACCGGAATGAGCGAAGAAGATGCGTCTCTTGCATTGTATCGGTTGTCGGATTATCTTTGCCGTTATTATGGGAAGAAGGTAATCATTCTTTTGGATGAGTATGATACCCCCATGCAGGAGGCATACGTGAACGGCTATTGGGAGGATTTGGTTTCCTTTACAAGAAATCTGTTTAATTCGACATTTAAAACAAACCCATATTTGGAGCGCGCGGTCATGACCGGAATTACTCGGGTGAGTAAAGAATCCATTTTCTCAGATCTGAATAATCTGGAGGTTGTGATAACCACGTCAGAGAAGTATGCAACCGCCTTTGGTTTTACGGAGGATGAGGTGTTTGCGGTATTGGACGAGTATGGTTACAGTGACCGGAAAGAAGAAGTGAAGTATTGGTATGATGGTTTTACCTTTGGTGGACATGGGGATATTTACAATCCATGGTCCATTCTGAATTTCCTGGACAAAGGAAGGATTGCTTCCTATTGGGCCAATACCAGCAGTAATGGTCTTGTGGGAAAGCTGATTCGGGAGGGCAGCAGAAAGATAAAATCACAGTTTGAAATCCTGTTAAAGGGGGAGAGTATCCAGTGCCCTATTGATGAGCAGATTATTTTTGAGCAGCTGAATAAAAGAGAGGGAGCTATCTGGAGTCTTCTTCTTGCCAGCGGCTATCTTAAGGTGGTGAAGGTGGAGGAACAGCGTACTGCCGGAAGAAAACCTATGTATGAATTGGCTCTGACCAACGGAGAAGTGCTGGACATGTTTTACGATATTGTAAGAGGATGGTTTGATGAACCGGACGGCTCGTATAACGATTTTGTTGAGGCGTTATTAAAAGGAAACCTGAAGGATATGAATGCCTATATGAATGATGTTGCGTTGAAAACATTCAGTTATTTTGATACGGGTAAGAAGGCTTCAGATGCAGAACCGGAACGATTTTATCACGGATTTGTATTGGGGCTGATTGTTGATTTGTCAGAGGCATACACAGTGACCTCCAATAGGGAAAGTGGCCGTGGTCGGTATGATGTGTTGATTGAGCCGAAGGATAAAGCGAAGGGAGAAGCTTTTATACTGGAATTTAAGGTCCATGAGAAGGAGGATGGACAGACTTTGGAAGATTCTGTTCATGCTGCGCTTGCCCAGATTGAGGAAAAACAGTACGCAGCATCCCTGATTGCAAAGGGAATTTCCGCAGAGCGTATCCGCAAATATGGGTTTGCATTCCAGGGAAAGCATGTGCTGATTGGATAAAGAGGAAATTTCAGGAAAATTTTTAAAAAAATATAATTCAGGGGTTAAGTACTTCAAATTTTTCCCGATATATAAGGCAAGTAGGTAGTAGTAACTCAATAAATACAAGGATTGTAACAAGAAGTTACAGGTATTCAAGGAGGAAAAATCATGGTAGTACAGCATAATATGCAGGCGATGAACGCCAACAGAATGTTAAACGTTACAACAAAGAGTCAGGCAAAGGCAACTGAGAAGCTGTCTTCCGGATATAAGATCAACCGCGCAGCAGATGATGCAGCAGGACTTTCTATTTCCGAGAAGATGAGAAAGCAGATTAAGGGTCTTGACCAGGCTTCTTCCAATGCACAGGACGGAATCTCAGCAGTACAGACAGCTGAGGGTGCTTTGACAGAAGTTCACTCTATGTTACAGCGTATGAATGAACTGGCAGTTCAGGCGGCCAACGGAACCAACAGTGCTTCAGACAGACAGGCGATCCAGAATGAGATCGATCAGCTGACTACAGAGATCGATCGTGTCGCAGAGACCACAAAGTTCAACGAGACTTATCTGTTAAAGGGGAATGGCAAGAGTTCAACAGCAGTTGTTTCTGCAAAAGATGCCGGTCTTTCAGGTACTTACCGGGGTGTTGGAACCGGAATCGCAACCTTCACCATGACTGCTTTAAAGCATGGCCAGACCATTTCAATTGGTGCGAAGGGCTATACCATTGGTTCAACCGTCAGCTCCGTACAACAAGCGGTTAGAGATGCTGATACCTCAGTGGAAAATATTACGATCAATGGAACTGAGTATACGATTGTAGCTGATACTTCGAAGGAAGTAAGAGAAGACAATATCCTTACAAAAGATCATATTGCAGAATTAGTCAAGGATACGGATAAGGTCATTGTTGGAACCCAGACATATGTGGCAATGGCCGATGGAAATAATGCTAAAGGTATTGCCGCAGATGGTATTGGAGATAATGATGGTTCTGTTATCACGGCAAAGAAGGCGTATGAGCTGATTGCGGACGAACTTCGAAAGGCCAGCTCTGTCGGGGCTGATGCTGGAAACGAGGCAACTGTTGACAAAACAGCGTCAGGCGTTGATTATAAGACAGCTACTGAATACAAAAAAGGACAGACACAGATTTCCTTCAAGATTAAAGAGGGAACGGTAAATATTAAACAGGGATTACAGATGGGCTTACATGTTGGTGCCGATGCTGACGGAACCAATAAGATTTCCTTCACCATCGATACCATGGATGCAGCAGGACTTGGAATCAAGAACCTGAATGTGATGGATACCACAGGTGCCAAGGCTACTTACGCCATTGATGCGATTTCGGAAGCACTTTCCAAGGTTTCTGCCCAGAGATCTGAGCTTGGTGCTATCCAGAACCGTCTCGAGCACACCATCAACAACCTGGATAACGTTGTTGAGAATACCACCAGCGCCGAGTCACAGATCCGTGATACCGATATGGCGGAAGAGATGGTTGAGTACAGCAAGAACAACATTCTTGCCCAGGCCGGCCAGTCTATGCTGGCGCAGGCGAACCAGTCTACACAGGGTGTTCTGTCACTGTTACAGTAATTCCTGTAACCGGATTTTGAAATTTCAAAGGAGAGCAGTTCGCTGCTCTCCTATTTTCGTATAAGGGGGGAGTATTGTGGACAATCCAATTACATTATCCATCTCCATGCTGGCATCCCGGAAAAAGGAGCAGGTAAAACGGTGCCTGGATTCCCTGCTTCCGGTGATGGAGCAGATTCCCAGTGAATTGATCCTTGTTGATACCAGTAAGGATGAAGAGGTGCATCAGATGCTTCTTTCCTATACGGATCAGGTGGTGGAATTCGACTGGTGCAATGATTTTTCCAAAGCTCGCAACGCAGGACTGCAGCTGGCCCGTGGCGAATGGTTTCTCTATATTGATGATGATGAGTGGTTTTCGGAGATTGAGGAACTGGTGTCCTTTTTCCGGAGTGGGGAATACCGGGAATATGGATGTGCCAACTATATCCAGCGGAATTTTCATGACCTGAACTATATCCATTACACAGACTGCTGGGCTTCCCGCATGATCCGCAGGAGCAAAAATACCTGCTTTAAAAGCAAGATTCATGAGTATCTTTACCCTCAGGAGGGAGAGTGTAAGAATCTTCATGTGGTTGCCAACCACAGCGGCTATATTTATCAGACACCGGAGGATCTGGAAAATCATTTTAAGCGTAACTATCCGCTTCTTTTGGATATGATGAAAGAGGAGCCGAAACGGCTGCGCTGGCGGGTACATATCGTACAGGAGTTTTACAGCGTGAAACGCTGGGAGGAACTGGAGAAATTCTGTGAGGAGTCGCTTTCTTTTACCGTAGACCGTACCGATGAGTGGGACAGCCGGGATATCGGCACCTTTTATGCGGGGCTGGTGGAAAGCTGCATGAATCAGAGGAAGTTCGAAGAGGCGCTGCAGGCCGCGGATAAAGCTTTTGCGGACCGGCGCACCAGCCGGCTCTGCCACGCGTATCTTGCTCTTCTGGTGGCCCGCTGTCAGTATGCCCTGGAGAATTATCCGGAGGCGGAGAAGAGTACCAGACAGTATTTTTCTCTCAAGAAGGAATTGGAGAAGAACCGCACAAGGCTGGAGATCCAGCAGGGAGCGCTCCTTGTGGGGGATGCTTTCAGCGAGATTCTGGTAAAACGTGCCTATTCCTTCCTGATCGCCTGTGGACTGCGGCAGAAGGATTCCGGGCCTTTGCGCAAATACCTGCCGAAGCTGGAGTGGAACCGGAAGGTCATCTATGTGTCCGATGAGATTTTCCCGGCCCTTTTGGAGGGCATGGCGACCCTTCCCCGGGAGCCGGTTTTCGTAGAAACCATGCAGCTTATGTGGAACAATGAGGAACTGGGAAAGAAGATGTTCCCCGCCATTCAGACCTGGGAGAAGAAGGATCCTCGGGGCTTTGAGCGCCTGATCTGCATTGCGGCGCAGGTGGAGGGAGAACACTGGTATCTGTGGTACGCCAAGGTTCTGGCTGCTGATTGGGAGAATAGACAGGAACAGCTGCCGGCGGCATTCCTGGGATTCTGCCTTCGGACACCGGATGTGTTTGCTACACCGGAGAACGTGGTATCTATTATGAATAAGCACCATCTTTCCATGGAGGAGGGATATCTGGCTGTGCCTTTTGCAAGGTGGAAGGAACAATTGCAGGAGTATATCGCCCAGGTTTCTTTGCAGGATATTTTGTTGACGGAGCTTTCCCTTCAGACCATGAAAACAAGGGAAGATGTCCGCTATGATTATGCCTTTCTGCGGCTGGCGCAGGCGCGGGCACTTTTCAGTGAAAAGCAGGAGAATTACGAGACAAAGCACAATTGCCTGTCGGATTTTGCAAGGCTGGGCAGCACATATGTGGAGAAATATTATACGGAGGACGTCAGAGGGCCGTGGAGGGAGCTTCTTCCGGAAGATCTGCAGGCAGCGCTGCTTCTGCAGGAGGCCTTTTCCCTCGAAGATACGGATGTAAAAGGTGCGGCGCAGCTGATGCGGGAGGCGGCGGTTTCCGCCCCGGAGCTTGCAAATGCCATCCGATCCTATCTTAAGGCCTTGGAGACGGAGACGAGAAACCGGGAACGTAAGGCGAAGGAAGAACTGCGGGAACTGGAGAAGCAGGTGAAGATGCAGGTGGAACAGTGCCTTAAGAAGCATCAGTATGACGAGGCGCTTTCCATTCTGGCAGAGTTAAAGCAGCTGAGGCCGAATGATCTTTATGTGGCAGAGCTGACCTTGCGGGCACGGCTGGGACAACTGGGAGAGGAATAAGAGAATGGAGCAGGGAATGAACAAAGAGGAATTGATGCAGTGGCTGCAGGGAAACGGTGAGTTTTTATACCTTCCGGAGTCTGTCTGGGACGAAGCGTTAAGTGGTGCGATTCCACTGGAAGAAATTCTGCTGGGGTTGCCCCTTTCCCAGTGGATGGTGATGGTTCTTGTCCTGGAGTCGGCAGATGCGCCGGAAAACTGGAACCGGCTCAGTGAAAAACTGAAAACGATCCGTACAAAGGACGATATCCGTTATGATTATTTTGATATGCATGGTGCAAATCTGCTGATTCGAAAACAACTGCAGGCCAAGACGCTGGAGGCTGCCGAGCAGCTCCTTGTGCTTTTTGCGGAAAGCAATCTCCGTTACGGTCGAAAGGTGTATAGCCGGGAGACCTTTGCGGAGGCGGCAGAGCTTATGGAGTCCGAGATTCGTGCGGCGCTCTGGGTGGAAAAGGCTTTTACGGAGGATGTCGCAGAATCCGGGAAGCATCTGGCAGATTTGGGAAAAGCTGTGGAGGAATGGCCGGCTTTGGGAGCCTGCGTGAAGAATTACGCAAGGCTTTTGGGGCAGCGGGAAGAGCAGAAGACAAAGGCGGCAGATGCTGCCGGAATCCAGCTGCGGGAGATGGCTGTTGAGGTGAAAAAGCAGGTCCTGATGCTGATGGACAATAAGATGTATGCAGAGGCTTACAGTGTGGTGCAGCAGCTTCGGAAAATGCTGCCAAAGGATGAGGACTTGCTGGGGCTGGAAGAGGAGATAGGGAGGCATTTTTCATGAATAATCATATTTTACTTTCCATCGCTGTCCTGGTTTCCAACCGCCGGGACACCATCCGGCCATGTCTGGATTCCCTGACTCCCATCCGGGAGGCGATTCCCTGCGAACTGATTCTTCTGGATACAGGCTGCGATGCGGATGTGCGGGCAATCCTGGAAGAGTATGGGGACACCGTGGCAGAATTTACCTGGTGTCAGGATTTTTCCAAGGCAAGAAATGCCACGCTGCCCTATGCCCATGGGGAATGGTACATGTATCTGGACGATGATGAGTGGTTTGTGGATACGAAGGAGATCATCGATTTTTTCCGGAACGGAACTTATCAGAAGTACGGCTATGCCAGCTATATCCAGCGGAATTTCCTGGATATGGAAATGACCCAGTACACGGACGCCTGGGTGTCGCGGATGTCGCGCCGCTGGCCGGATCTTCATTTTGAGAGCCGGATCCACGAGTACATGGAGCCCATGGAGGGGGACTGCATGGGGTTGAAATCCATTGTGCACCATTTCGGCTATGTGTTTGAGACAGAGGAGGCGCTGCGAAAGCATTACGAGCGCAACCGCGTGCTCCTTTTGGAGATGATGGAGGAGGAGCCGGACAATCTCCGCTGGCGGATTCAGCTGGCCCAGGAGTATCGTTCTGTTAAGGAAAGCCGCCTTTTGTACGAGTTGGGAGAGGAGAGCCTGGCTCTCACAAAGGACCGGAGGGAAATGTATGACTGCATTTCCATCGGAGGCTTTTATGGGGCCAAAATCCTGGCACTCAAGGAGGAAAAGCAATACGAGCAGATGCTGGCCGTCTGTCTGGAGGCAGATAAAGATTCCCGGATGACGGAGCTTTGCAATACTTTTACGGCGCTGCGGGAGGCGGATGCCTGCTTTTACCTGGGCCGCTTTGGGGAGTGTGAGACCTATGCAAAACGTTATGTGCGCTGGACGAGGTTTTGGGAGAAAAATGAGCCTCTTTTATTTCTCCAGAAGGCCGTGCCTTTTGTGGGGGAGTGCCTGGATATTGTCATGATTAAGGAAGGATATTCTCTTCTGATCTGTGCGGGACTTAAGCAGGGGAATACGCAGTACTTAGAGGAATATCTTCCTCAGTTATGCTGGGACGAATCCAATTTGTATGTTCATGAAGAAATCGTCCAGACTATGATCGAAGCCATGTGCCGGCTGCCACGCGAGGAAATCTTTGAGAAACTGATCCGTCTGATGTACGGCCACGGACCGTTGTGGGAATATTTCTGCCAGCAGTTTACGGCTTTCGAGGAGGCGGGCCATAAAGTGACGCCGGT
>ONEJ01000066.1 GCA_900316805.1 uncultured Lachnospiraceae bacterium | reverse complement strand
TCACAGGTAGGTATTTTCGGAACCGAAAATACCGTATGAAAGTCTATCGTGTGCAGTTTTGGGCAATTTTGCATGCGGGAGCATTGCCCAAAACCGTTACAGTTCACAAACCTGTGAACTGTAACGCCAGGGGAATTCCCCGTTGTATTCTATGAAAAACAATGATTCACAAATTGAAAAAAATATGATATGATTGTTGAAGTCAGTAAAGAGAACAGAGTTGTTTTTGGAGGGCAAGGAAGCCGCGGAGATGGACTTTCTGAGTCCATTTTTTAGGAAATAACCCAAAAGGAGTATATATGGAATTTCGACCGTGTATTGACATCCATAACGGAAAGGTCAAGCAGATCGTGGGCAGCAGTCTTAAGGATCTGGGGGATGAGGCAGAGGAAAATTTTGTGGCCCGGCAGGATGCGGCCTTTTTTGCCAGATTGTACCGGAAACAGAAAATACGGGGTGGACACATCATTCTTTTGAATTCCAGGGAAAGTGCGTACTATGAGGCAACGAAGGAACAGGCACTTATGGCGCTGGAGGCTTATCCGGGAGGAATGCAGGTGGGAGGCAGCATTACAGCGGAGAATGCCAAGGAATTTCTGGAGGCAGGAGCCGCGGCGGTCATTGTGACCTCCTATGTGTTCCGGGATGGCCGGATTGATTACGCGAATCTCGAGAAGCTTCATGAGGTGACAGGAAAGGAACGCCTTGTTCTGGATCTGTCCTGCCGCTTTCGAAAGGATTGTGAGGATGAAGGCTACTATATTGTGACGGATCGCTGGCAGAAATTTACAGAGGAAAAAGTCACAGAGGAGCTTCTGGACCGATTGAGCGCGTACTGCGCTGAATTTTTAATACACGCGGTGGATGTGGAGGGAAAATCCCAGGGAATCGAAAAACCACTGGTTTCCTTATTGGGAAACTGGGGCAGGATTCCCATCACCTACGCCGGGGGCATCCACAGCTTTGAGGATCTTGGAATGATCAAAGAACTGGGAAAAGGCAAATTAAACGCAACCATTGGAAGTGCATTGGATCTGTTTGGCGGACCCATGTCCTATGAGCAGGCCATTGAATATATAAAGGAGGCAAATGCATGAGCAAGTATACAAAGGAAGATATTTTTCGCATGGTGGAGGAAGAGGATGTGGAATTCATCCGTCTGCAGTTCACAGACATATTCGGTACACTGAAAAATGTAGCCATCACCGCCAGCCAGCTGGAGAAGGCACTGGACAACAAATGCATGTTTGATGGTTCCTCAATTGAAGGTTTTGTGAGAATTGAGGAATCGGATATGTATCTGCATCCGGATCTGGATACCTTCTCTATTTTCCCATGGAGACCCCAGCAGGGAAAGGTGGCACGTATCATCTGTGACGTCTATTGTGCTGACGGAACTCCTTTCGAGGGGGATCCCCGCTATATTTTAAAGCAGCAGATCGAAAAGGCAGCACAGTTAGGCTATACCTTTAATGTGGGGCCGGAGTGTGAGTTTTTCCTGTTCCATCAGGATGAGAACGGACAGCCTACCACCATCACCCATGAGAAGGCCGGCTATTTTGACTTAGGACCGGTGGATCTGGGAGAAAATGCCAGAAGAGATATGGTACTGACCCTGGAGGATATGGGCTTTGAGATCGAGGCTTCCCATCATGAGGTGGCTCCGGCACAGCATGAAATCGATTTCAAGTATGACGAGGCCCTGGCTACTGCGGACAATATCATGACCTTTAAGCTTGCGGTGAAGACCATTGCAAAGAGACACGGACTTTTTGCCAGCTTCATGCCAAAGCCAAAGTACGGGGTCAATGGTTCCGGCATGCATATCAATATGTCATTGTCCAAAGACGGACATAATATTTTTGACGATCCCAATGGAGAGCTGGGCTTAAGTCAGGAGGCAAGATATTTCATCGGAGGCCTGATGAAGCATATGAAAGGAGTTTCCGTTATCATGAATCCGCTGGTCAACTCCTATAAGCGTCTGGTTCCGGGCTATGAGGCTCCGTGCTATATCGCCTGGTCCGCAACGAACCGCAGCCCGTTGATCCGTATTCCGGCATCCAGAGGAGAGGAAACCAGGGTGGAGCTTCGGAACCCGGATCCCGCAGCAAATCCGTATCTTGCGCTGGCAGTCTGTCTTGCCGCCGGAATTGATGGTATCGAAAACAAGGTTGAGCCGTCGGCAGAGGTACGGGAGAATGTCTATGAGTTAAGTGACGAGCAGAAGGAACAAATGGATATTGAGTCCCTTCCGGCAGATCTCCATGCAGCTGTAAAGGAACTGAAGAAGGATGCCTTTATACAGGAAGTGCTTGGCAGACACATTACCGCTAAGTATGTAGAGGCAAAAGAAGCAGAGTGGATGCAGTACCGCGCGCAGGTAACTGATTGGGAAGTGGAAGAGTATTTATACAAGATTTAACAGGAGACAACCCCCTTGAGCAGCATAATCATCGCGTTTTCCAAACAGCAGGTAGCGTTAAATATCAAAAAAATATTGGCACAAAGCGGCTACAGTGTGAAGGCTGTCTGTACCACCGGCGCTCAGGCACTGTCCAGCATCGGTGATCTGGACAGCGGAATTCTGATTTGTGGCAGCCGCTTTGTGGATATGGTCTATACGGAACTGCATGAATATCTTCCCAGAGGCATTCAGATGCTTTTGATCGCCTCCGCTGCCTCTATCCAGGAGAGAGAGGTGGATAATCTGGTAAGTCTTACCATGCCTCTTAAGGTACATGAACTTTTGCAGACACTGGAAATGATGGAGGGCGAAATCCGGCGCAGGAGAAAGAAAATGCGCCAGATGCCAAAACCCCGTTCCAAAGAAGACCAGCAGCTGATTAACAAAGCCAAGCTGGTTTTGATGGAACGAAATGGATTTTCCGAGGAAGAGGCACACCGCTACATCCAGAAGAGAAGTATGGATAACGGAACCGGGCTGGTGGAGGTGTCTCAGATGATCTTAAGCCTGATGGAAGAGGTTTAATTTGGCAGGACTTTACATAGCCATTAGAAAATGGTAAAGGGAGACATAAAAATAGGTACTATTAATGCAGGAAAGAGAGGAACTAAAATGTTTCAGATTAATGAGAATTATCAGAAGCTGCCGGGCAGCTATCTGTTCAGCACCATTGCAAAGAAGGTAAATGCTTATCAGCAGGCAAACCCGGATAAGAATATCATCCGTCTGGGAATCGGAGATGTTACCCAGCCCCTGGCACCGGCTATTATCGACGCACTCCACAAGTCGGTAGACGAGATGGGACATGCTGAGACCTTCCGTGGCTATGCACCGGATCTTGGTTATGAATTCCTTAGAAAAGCCATTGTGGATAATGATTATAAGCAGAGAGGCTGTCAGGTGGAAATTGATGAGGTTTTCATTTCTGACGGAGCCAAGAGTGATTCCGGCAATATCCAGGAAATTTTTGCCGAGAGCAACCGCATTGCTGTCTGTGATCCGGTATATCCGGTTTATGTGGATTCCAATGTTATGGCAGGAAGAACCGGCACTTATGATAAAGGAACAGAGACCTGGAGCAATGTGATCTACATGCCATGCACCGCAGAGAACAATTTTGTCCCGGAGTTTCCGAAGGAGACACCGGATATGATCTATCTGTGCCTGCCGAACAATCCTACGGGAACAACCCTTACGAAGGATCAGTTGCAGCAGTGGGTAGATTATGCGAACCGCGTAGGTGCAGTAATTATCTACGATGCAGCTTATGAGGCATATATCAGTGAGGATGACGTGGCTCATTCCATCTATGAGTGCGAGGGTGCGAGAACCTGTGCCATCGAGCTGCGCAGCTTCTCCAAGAATGCCGGATTCACCGGAGTTCGTCTCGGATTTACCGTTGTGCCGAAGGATTTAAAGTGCGGGGATGTTTCTTTAAATGCTATGTGGGCAAGACGCCACGGCACCAAGTTTAATGGTGCTCCTTACATTGTACAGCGGGCCGGCGAGGCAGTTTACTCTGATGAGGGTAAGGCTCAGCTGAAGGAGCAGGTGGCTTACTATATGAGAAATGCCAAGACCATTAAGGAAGGTCTTAAGGATGCGGGCTACACAGTATTCGGTGGTGTCAATGCACCGTATATCTGGCTGAAGACTCCGGATCAGATGACCTCTTGGGAGTTCTTTGATTACTTGCTGGAAAATGCCAATGTGGTTGGTACTCCGGGATCAGGATTTGGTCCAAGCGGTGAAGGTTATTTCCGGTTGACTGCTTTTGGAAATTACGAGAATACATTAAAGGCGCTGGAGCGTATCAAAGCGCTGTAATAGAACTAGTACACCGAATGAACATGAATCATCAAAAGAGCCGAAATGCGATACCAGACAAATCAGAAATCTGATGCGAGTTCCGCTATCCATCTCCGGAGAATCCAGGCGGAGGGCGGGGCTGCGGGTAAATACATGTGGGAAGTTTTTGTAATATTTATTGTAAATGGTGTTAAGAAGCAGGTGAAATAGGCCGATACAACCTATAGTAGTAGAGTATGACAGTGGATGGAAAAGGATTTGATTCCATGGGATTTGTGTCGGATTTCCTAATGAAAATCTGATAAATGTTCAACAGGGAGGATGAGCAGATGAGTGTAAATGCAGTAAATGCGATGGGAGCTCAGGCAGAGGTCTATGCGGCATATGATAAGCAGAAGACCCAGGGGACATCTAAGGCAGACAACAACGAAAAGGGAACAGAGACTTCCGCAGAAAAGGCGAATGAGGAAGGCGTTGTATACGAGAAGTCGGATGCCTCTTCGAAAAACACCGGGAAGGCGACCTATTCTATCAATAAGATGAGCGAGGAGGATCGGGCTGCTCTGGTGAAGCAGCTTCAGGCTGATCAGGAATCCCGCAAACAGCAGTTGGTGAGCATTGTGCAGAAGATGATGGGGCAGCAGGCTGCTACCTATGCCAATGCCAATGATCTGTGGAAGTTCCTGGCAAAGGGAGATTACACCGTAGATGCCCAGACGAAGCTTCAGGCACAGCAGGATATTTCTGAGGACGGCTACTATGGCGTGAAGCAGACTTCCGAGCGCCTGTTTGATTTTGCCAGCGCCCTGGCAGGGGATGATGTGGACAAGATGAAGGAGATGCAGGCTGCCATGGAGAAGGGCTTTAAGCTGGCCACCAAGGCATGGGGCAGGGATCTTCCGGACATCAGTCAGAAGACGCTGGATGCTGCCAACAAGAAGTTTGAAGAGTATTACGCTTCTAAGGAAAAGTCTTAATTAAATCTTAATAGGTTTCCTCATTGGAAATTCATAAAAAAACCGCTACAATGTATTTATGATTAATCATGAATACGAGGTGGCGGTTTTTTATGTACAATATTTTAGTTTGCGATGATGAAAAGGATATTGTTTCAGCTCTGGAGATTTATTTAAAAAGCGATGGGTACAGTGTGTATAAGGCATACAATGGAAAGGAAGCCCTGAAGATGATTGAGAACGAAGAAATTCATCTGGTGCTTTTGGATATCATGATGCCTCAGATGGACGGCATCGAGACCATGGTGAAGATCCGGGAGATTTCCAATGTGCCGGTGATCCTGCTGACAGCCAAAAGTGAGGATACCGACAAGGTGCTGGGGCTTACGGTGGGAGCCGATGACTACGTGACTAAGCCCTTTAATCCGGTGGAACTGCAGGCCAGAGTTAAATCCCAGCTCCGGCGCTATATGCTGTTAGGCAGCGGACAGACCGGGAAAGCAAAGCTTCGTGCCGGCGGGATTGAACTGGACGATAAATCCAAGGAGGTTACGCTGGACGGTGAGCCGGTGAGCCTAACGAAGACAGAGTACGAGATCTTAAAGCTTCTCATGGAGCATCCAGGGGAGGTGCTTTCCCCTAATCAGATCTATGAGGAAGTATGGAAGGACAGTCCCTACGGCATCGAGAACACGGTTGCAGTACATATCCGGCATCTCCGCGAAAAACTGGAATACAATCCGGCGGAACCCCGATACATTCAGGTAGTCTGGGGAAGAGGGTATAAAATGTGTCAGGAAGGGAATTAGTATGAAAAAAAATAAGATTTTAAGGCAGACCTGGGCGAAGCTGCTGGCGGCTGCAGTGGCCACTGTCAGTGTCATCGCGATTTTGTTCTGCGGATTTTTCGCCATCATGTTTGGTGTGGTGGATGAGTTTGGAAAAAAGCCCGGGGAAATACGGGATATGATCAACCGGCAGCTTTTGAGCGGCTATATGATAGAAATGTACCGGGAAAGTGGTCTGGCCTCCAACTGGCCAGGTGACAGTGAACAACCGGTTTGGGATTCCCTGGATGGGGGCAATATCCGTTATACTGTGGTGGAGGATACAGGCCGGATCGTATATTCCAATGATGCATCCGTGGATGAAAAGCATTGTCTGTATTCCGATGAAGTGGCTTCGAACATGGGGGTCTCAGGAGCGGGGCGGGATGATTTCTGGAGCATATTTGCAAAGGAAAGAATTTATTCGCAGGATCCTGAAAATGAGACGGTACGTATTGTCAATGCGGTCTATGACAGAAAGACAGGCTTGTTTTACTGGAAGGATGAGACGGGAGACTATTACCGGGTGTCCATGTTCCGGTGGGTGTCAAATGAGGAAAATGTTCCCTCGGAAGTTTATGATCTGACGGAAGGGGAAAGCGGCAGTCAAACCTATGTGAATGAAAATGGCGTGGAACTGTCAGCGGAAACCGTAGAAGAGAAATGGGAAAAAGGGGAAGGATTTCTCCTGCTGAATGATGAAGTAAATGCTGTTTTTGAACAGGATACAGATGTTGGGGACCTGGCGATCCGCCGTATGGATGTGGTGCCCGAAGATAAAATCATTGAGACCGACTGGGGAGAGTGTTTCTATAATGGGGAGGAGCATGTCTGGCTGAATTACCGTCCGGCCAATGAAGCAACACAAACCCGTTATGAAATTTATATGGATGTGGGGGATTCCATACAGAAGAATGTGACCTTAAACTGCGGAATGGGAGATTACTTCCCCCAGGCAGAAGCACTCAGCAGTTTTCTCATAAGCTTCCGCCATACCTGTGGGTGTTATCTGGCATTTTCCGTGATCCTTTTTGTGGCAGCTTTTACATTCCTGATGAAGGCAGCAGGCAGGAGAGTGGAAGATCAGGAAATCCATATCTGTTTTGTGGATAAGATACCTTTTGAAATCCTGACCCTTGCAGTACTGGGCATGGTTGTGGGCTTTGCAGCCTTAGGGGTTCTGATGGTGGAATTGTTTTACGAAAGCTCGGTCAGCTTTTCTCTGGCCTTTGCAGGGGGAATGACTGCCATGTGCCTGTGTGCCGGGGTGGTGCTGGTCTACTGCATGAGCTTTGCGGTGCGCATCAAGAAAAAAAGCTTTTGGCGGTATACGTTACTGCATTATCTTCTGACCCCCTTCCGCTGGGCAAAACAGGTGATTATGGCAAAGACCCCGCTGTTTTTCAAGGCAGTTGCTGCTTTTGCGGCGGTGGCCATTCTGGAGGCCATTGGCGTATCTGCCTGTATATATGATCCGGAGGCTATGGCACTGGGATTTATCTTGTTTAAACTGGTGGAATTTACGGTTCTCCTGTGGCTGGTTTACCAGCTGTACCGGATCCGGGAGGGGGGCAGACGCATCGCAGCGGGAGATTATAGCCATCCCATCGATACTTCCCACATGCTGGGGGAACTGAAAAAGCACGCCGAGAACATCAACAACGTGGGAAATGGCATTTCCCAGGCGGTGGAAGCCAGGATGAAGAGTGAGCGTTTCAAGACGGAGCTTATCACCAACGTCTCCCACGATATCAAGACTCCGCTGACCTCCATCATTAACTATGTGGATCTGATCAAAAAAGAACAGGTTGATAATCCAAAAGTTGAAGAATATGTGGAGATTTTAGACCGCCAGTCCGCGAGGCTGAAAAAACTTATCGAGGATCTGATGGAAGCCTCCAAGGCTTCTACCGGTAATCTGCAGGTTCACTTGGAGGTGTGTGATGCTACGGTGATGCTGACCCAGGTAATCGGGGAATTTGAGGATCGGGCAAAGGCCAACGATCTGGAGCTGGTGGTGGAAAGCCCTGATCCGCCGGCAAATATCATGGCAGACGGAAGACATCTGTGGCGGATCATCGATAATTTCATGAGCAACATCTGCAAGTACGCCATGCCGGGAACGAGAGTGTACATTGATCTGGAAAAGTTCCATGGCATGGTAATCATGACCTTCCGCAATATTTCCAGATCCCGCCTCAACATCACCAGCGAGGAACTGATGGAACGGTTTGTCCGGGGAGACAGTTCTAGAAATACGGAAGGGAATGGTCTTGGCCTTTCCATTGCCCAGAGTCTTACGGATCTGATGAATGGAAATCTTGCCCTTCAGATTGACGGAGATCTGTTCAAAGTGATCTTAAGTTTTGAAGAGTGCCCGGATGAGAAAAACGAAGAGAGTATAATTAGCTCTTGACAAATTGTCGTGAAAAGGAGTATTATAGGGAAAAATAAATAGCTGAAGACATAACGAAGGCGTTCTGCGGTGAGCAGAGCGCCTTTTTTCTGTGGCAGAGACTGAACCCCGCGGCGTGTGGGGGGATGCCTGTTCACCCACATTATGTCAGGTTTAGCATGAAAACTAAGGAGGGATAGGTATGCAGGAATTAGAACTGCTGAAAAACACCGATACGGTCAATGAGCTTCTGGCCCGCTATGGTGTGAAATTCGGCATCTACAAGAACAACACTTTTAAAGAGCAGTTGTTTCCTTTTGACGCGATCCCCCGGATCATCGAGAAAGAGGAATTTGACTATCTCGAACGGGGACTGAAGCAGCGGGTCATTGCTTTAAATCTGTTTTTGAAGGATATTTACAGCAAAAAGCAGATCGTAAAGGACGGGATTCTGCCGGAGGATTTTATTTTTGCTTCCAGCGGCTATATGGCAGAGTGTGAGGGCGTGACACCGGTGAAGGATATTTATTCCCATATTTCCGGCATTGATCTGGTAAAGGGCAAGGATGGAAACTGGTATATTCTGGAGGATAATCTCAGGGTTCCCTCCGGGGCATCTTATCCCATGATCGCTAGGGAAATCTGCAGGCGTAGCAGCCCCGAAACTTTCCAAGATACAAGACTGGAGGATAACCGGAATTATGCGAAGCTGCTGCGGAAGACAATGGATCATGTCAACGTGGGGGGCCACAGTGTAATTCTGACACCGGGCCGTTACAATGCTGCTTACTTTGAGCACTCCTATCTGGCAGAGAAGACCGGAGCTCATCTGGTCAATGGTTCTGAACTTCGTGTGGTGGACGATAAACTCTACTTTGAGGGCTACGACGGCAAGCTGGAGCGGGTAGGTGTGGTATACCGGAGAATTTCCGACGAATATCTGGATCCTATGAATTTCAATCCCGAGTCTGTCATCGGAATTCCACATCTGTATGATGTATTCCGCAAGGGAAATGTGGCAATTATCAATGCACCGGGCAACGGGGTGGCAGATGACAAGGGAATTTACTATTTTGTTCCGAAAATGATTCGCTACTATTTGGGGGAGGAGCCGATCCTTAACAATGCACCTACCTATCTTCCTTTCTATGAGGAGGATATGAAATACGTGCTGGAGAATTTTGACAGGCTGGTGTTAAAAGATGTGGCGGAGGCCGGCGGCTATGGTGTCGTATTCGGAAGCAGCATGACGAAACAGCAGAAGGAGGATTTCCTGGCTCTGCTTAAGGAGGAGCCGAGACGGTTTATCGCTCAGGAAGTCATTGATTTCCAGGATTTGGAGATTTTAGAGGAGGATGGAACCGTGGAAAGAAAAGCGGATCTTCGCGCTTTTGTACTGATGGCGGATGAGCCCATGGTATGGAAGAGCGGCCTGACCCGGTTTTCCAGAAACCCGGATTCCTTTATTGTCAATTCATCACAGGGAGGAGGATTTAAAGACACATGGGTATTATCTCGGTAGAACAGACGGACCATCTGTACTGGCTGGGCCGGTATACAGAAAGGGTTTACACAACCATTCGGATGTATTTTCGAAGCTATGACACAATGATCGATGAAACTGCAGACAGTTACCGGAAATTCTGTCAGCTGGTGGATATCCCGGATATTTACGGATCCAAGGATGCTTTCCGTGAAAAGTATCCCTTTGACGCGGAAAATCCGGATTCCATCATCAGCAATTTGAATCGTGCCTATGACAATGCCATTGTCCTGAGAGAGAGCATCAGCACGGAGGCACTTTCCTATATCCAGCTGGCAATCTATGAGATGAATAAGGCAAAGATCAGTCATTCCCCACTTATTGAACTGCAGCGGGTTTTGGATAATCTTCTGGCATTCTGGGGCATTGTGGATGACCGCATCGACTCGGAGCAGATCCGCAATATCATCAAGGCCGGTAAGAGGATCGAGCGCATGGACCTCTATGCAAGGCTTGGGGTGGAAACGAAAGAACTGCAGCGGGAAGTCCACAGAATGGTGCCCAGAGTGGAAAGAAGCGGTATGAAATATGATAAAGACAAACTTGAATTAATAATAAGACTTGTAGAAGAGCCGGATTTGGATTACTATAAGATAGTAAACGAGGTAGAAACACTGATTTAAAGGAGGTTCCGTGAAGAAGCTTCAGTTTGACTATTTTATGAAAATCGGCTATACGGTTCCGGCGACGGAGTGCCATTTTACCATCAAATGCATGCCATGCTCCAATGCACGGCAGGTCATTTCTGATCTTAAAATCACACTTCTGCCGGACAAGGGTTATGCAGAGGATACTGATTCCTTTGGCAATAAACAGATATATGGACAGATCCCAGAGCCTCACAGTGAATTTTCCTTTCATATGACGGGAAATGCAGCCGTTGGGCTTTCGGATTTTGAACAGGAGGAACAGGGAGAAATCTTCCCTGTTTACCGATACCCCCACGGAATGAACTGCGGGGGGGACAACATTATGGCTTACTATCGGAGTCTTTTGGGCAGTCTGCCGGAGGCTTCCGATTATGAAAAGGGTGTAGCTTTGATGCACGCTCTGTACCGGGATTTCTCTTATGAGAAAAACTGTACAGATATGAATACAACGGCGGAGGAAGCATGGACACTGGGGAAGGGCGTCTGTCAGGATTATGCACACATTCTGATCGCCCTTTGCCACATGGCGGAGATTCCAGCCCGGTATGTGACCGGTATGCTCATCGGTGAAGGCTATAGCCATGCCTGGGTGGAAGTGTATGACAAGGGAAAATGGTACGGACTGGATCCTACCAACGACCTGCTGGTAACGGATTCCCATGTGCGTATCGGATGTGGAAGAGATGCCAGAGACTGTATGATCAACCGGGGTGTCATGCTGGGAGGAGGAACCCAGACCCAGGCCATCAGCGTATCCGTCCTGGAAAACGAAAAAGAGGATTAGAAAAATGGTAAAAACAGTGGCATCTGTAGGGCTTCCCGTGGATGAGGTCTTAGAGATCAAAAAAAACCGCTACTGTCCTGAAACAGAGGGAACGGACAGTAAGCGGATCAGTATTGTGACCGGCATTCATGGAGACGAGCTGGAGGGACAGTTTGTCTGCTATGAGGTGGGTCGCAGAATCAAAGAACACCCGGAACTTCTCACCGGGATTGTAGATATCTATCCGGCGATGAATCCCCTGGGCATCGATTCTATTACAAGAGGAATTCCTGCCTTTGATCTGGATATGAACCGTCTGTTTCCCGGAAACAGGGACGGCGATATGACAGAGTATGTGGCATCCAAAATCATTGCCGATCTGGAGGGCTCCGATGTATGCGTTGACATTCATGCCAGCAACATTTATCTGACGGAGATTCCCCAAATTCGAATTAATGAACTGCATAAGGAAAAGCTGGTTCCCTTGGCAAAGGAGATGAACATCGATTTTATCTGGGTGCATGGGGCCAATACCGTGCTGGAAGCAACCCTGGCTCACAGCATGAACAGCCGGAACGTACCTACCCTTGTGGTGGAGATGGGCGTTGGCATGCGTATTACCAAGTCCTATGGGTATCAGCTGGTGGATGGCATCTTTCACCTGATGCATGAGATGGGCATCTGGCAGGGGGAGACGAATCCTGTCCGCAAACCGATTCTTTCGGAGGATCCGGAGGATGTGAGCTTTTTAAATGCCACCCATGGGGGTATTTTTGTTCCCCATGTAAAGCATTGGGAAGAACTGAAAAAGGGCGATCTGGTTGGAAATATCATTGATCCCCTGAGGGGGGCGATCCTGGATGAGATCCTGTCGCCGGTGGACGGCATTTTATTTACCATTCGTGAGTATCCGGTTGTGGACGAGGGATCTCTGATCGGACGGCTCTTAAGAAAAGAGGTGTACGACCGATGAATAAAACGGTTATTTATGAGATAAAATCGCTGTATCGGGACGATTTCAGAGTATGGGGCTACGAATTCGGCGAGGGGGAGCAATCCGTCTGCGTTGTAGGACCCATGCGGGGAAATGAGGTGCAGCAGCTGTATGCCTGCTCCCAGCTGATCCGCCGTCTGAAGGAGATGGAGGAAAAGGGCAAAATCAAAAAGGGACACAAAATTCTAGTGATCCCCTCGGTAAATCCTTATTCCATGAATATCCAAAAGCGATTCTGGCCTACGGACAACACGGATATCAACCGGATGTTTCCGGGCTATGACGAGGGAGAGACCACCCAGCGCATCGCGGCGGGGGTTTTTGAGGCAATCAAAGATTACAAATATGGCATCCAGCTGGCATCCTTTTATATGCCGGGAACCTTTAGGCCTCATGTGCGGATGATGAAGGCGGGCATGGAAAATGTGGAGATGGCGAAGAAATTTGGAATGCCCTATGTGGTGCTTCGAAACACCAGACCATATGATACCACCACACTGAATTACAACTGGCAGGTCTGGGAGACCAATGCCTTTAGTCTCTACACCACGACTACCTCCACTGTGGATAAGGTCAGTGCTTATCAGGCCATCCGGAGCATTTTGAACTTTTTATCCAAAGAGGGAATTGTGGAATATTATGGTCATGACGGATATATTTCCATGGTAGTGGAGGATACGGATATGGTTTCTGTCCGGACCAGAAAGTCCGGGATTTTTGAAAGCAAGGTGGCGGTGGGACAGGAGATCAGCAAAGGACAGGTTCTGGCTGAGATCATCGACCCCTATGAGGGAGAGGTCATCGACACCCTCATATCCCCAGTGGATGGCAGCATCTTTTTCCGCCACAACGACCCGCTGACCTATGCCAGCACGGCAGTTTTTAAGCTGATTGTGGGATCCCGGTAAAATTTTTTTGAAAAACTACTATTCTTCTATACAGATTCTATGGTATCATGTATAGGTGTTTTTCCAAAATGTAACGGTACGTTACAAATTTTAAGGAGGAGAAAGATGTTAGAAAAAGTTTTTCATCTGAAAGAAAACAATACCAATGTCCGGACAGAGGTCATTGGTGGTATCACAACCTTCATGACGATGGCATACATTCTGGCGGTAAATCCGAACCTGCTGTCCGCGGCGGGCATGGATTCTACGGCAGTACTGATTGCCACCTGTCTGGCGTCCTTTATCGGAACCCTGTGCATGGCCTTTATGGCTAATTATCCCTTTGCACTGGCTCCGGGTATGGGACTGAATGCCTATTTCGCCTTTACGGTCTGCGGAGCCATGGGATATTCCTGGCAGGTTGCGCTGATGGCAGTATTTATTGAAGGTATTATCTTCATTATCCTGTCACTGACCAATGTCCGTGAGGCAATCTTCAATGCGATCCCTATGAGTTTAAAGAAGGGTGTTGGTGCCGGTATCGGATTATTTATCGCCTTTATCGGTCTGCAGGGGGGGAACATCGTTGTCAATAACGATTCTACCCTGGTATCCTATGTGAATTTCACAGAAAACTGGCATACAGAAGGAGTCTGTGCCCTGTTGGCTCTGATCGGCCTGCTGCTTACGGCTGTTCTTTATATCAAGAAGGTCAAGGGCTCCATTCTCATCGGTATTCTGGCAACATGGATTCTTGGAATGCTGGCAGAGGCCACCGGAATCTACCAGATTGATGTGGAAAACGGATTTTATTCCCTTTATCCCACCATCTCCATCACGAATTTTGCTGCCGTTGGAGAGACCTTTGGTCAGTGCTTTAGGGCAGATTTTCACGGTGTAGGAGTTTTCAACTTCATTGTGGTTCTTATGTCTTTCCTGTTTGTGGATATGTTTGACACCATCGGTACCCTGATCGGTGTTTCTGACAAGGCAGGATTCTTAAACAGGGAAGGAAAGCTTCCGAGAGTCAAGAATGCGCTTCTGGCAGATGCTATTGCAACCTCTGCAGGTGCGGTTCTTGGTACTTCCACCACCACTACCTTTGTGGAGAGTTCCGCAGGTGTGGGAGAAGGCGCAAAGACTGGTCTTGCTTCTGTTGTGACTGGATTCCTGTTCCTGATCGCCATCTTCTTTGCACCGGTATTTACAGCGATTCCAAGCTTTGCAACAGCTCCGGCTCTGATCTTCGTTGGCTTCTTAATGGTATCTGCCATTCTGAAGATCAACTTCAACGATCTGACGGAGGCCATTCCGGCGTACTTGTGCTTGCTGGCTATGCCGCTGATGTACAGCATCGCAGAGGGTATCGCCATCGGAGTTATTTCCTATGTGATCATTAACCTTGTCTGCGGAAAGGCTAAGAAGATTACACCTCTGATGTATGTACTTGCAGTATTATTTATCTGTAAATATATATTCTTATAAAGGTAACTATTCAGAACCCCTTAGGATAAGATAAACAGAATCGTCATGCTTGCAAGTAAGAGGCTGTTTATCTTATTCTAAGGTGGCTCGAATAGTTATATACAAAATAAAAAACGAAAGGATGAATGAAATGAGAAAGTATAGTAAAGTAACAGCTGTTGTTATGGCAGCAGCGCTGGCAATGTCCATGGGTGCCTGTGGGGCATCTGATAATTCCGGTGCAGATTCTACACAGGGCAGCACAGGAAATGCTGACGGCAAGGTATACAATATCGGTATCTGCCAGCAGTTAGAGCATCCGGCACTGGATGCAGCTACAGAAGGATTCCAGACAGCCCTTAAGGACAAGCTTGGGGACAAGGTGACCTTTGATCTGCAGAATGCACAGAATGAGCAGGCAAATGCTTCTACCATCGCCAATAACTTTGTCGCTAACAATGTGGATCTGATTCTTGCAAATGCAACAACTGCCCTACAGTGTTCTGCAGCAGCTACTACAGAGATTCCGATTCTCGGAACCTCCGTTACAGATTATGCAACGGCTCTGGAAATTGATGACTGGACAGGAATCACTGGAAGAAATATCTCCGGAACCTCCGATCTGGCTCCACTGGATCAGCAGGAGGATATGCTTAAGGAACTGTTCCCGGATGCTAAGAACATAGCAATTCTGTACTGCTCCGCTGAGGCAAATTCCAAGTACCAGGCAACCAACTTTGAGAAGTATCTGGAAGAGGATGGTATCAGCTACAAGGAGTTTACCGCTTCTGATTCCAACGATATCGGATCTGTTGTTCAGAGTGCTGTCGAATATGCAGATGTAATCTATATTCCGACAGATAATACCATGGCACAGAATACAGAAGCCATCAATAATATCACTCTTCCGGCAAAGATTCCGGTAGTTGCAGGTGAAGAGGGAATCTGCACAGGTTGTGGCGTGGCTACCCTTTCCATCAGCTACTATGACATTGGATACAAGACCGGTGAGATGGCATATGAGATTCTGGTAAATGGCAAGGATATTTCATCTATGGAGATCCAGTATGCACCGAAGGTAACCAAAGAGTACAATAAGGATATCTGTGAGACTCTTGGAATTACTGTTCCGGATGACTACGAAGCCATTGCAACAGAGTAATTTAGTTAGGGGGATTGGATTGTGTTATTAGAGGCTTATTTCTCCTCACTGAGCCCGCTGGCGCTGTTTCGCGCCATGCCGGGCTCCATTGCCCAGGGACTGATCTGGGGTCTTCTGGCATTGGGAGTCTATATTACATATAAACTTCTGGATTTTGCGGATCTGTCCGTGGATGGTTCCTTTGCAACA
The DNA here is from genome assembly GCA_900316805.1 of uncultured Lachnospiraceae bacterium. Classification (GTDB taxonomy): domain Bacteria; phylum Bacillota; class Clostridia; order Lachnospirales; family Lachnospiraceae; genus Roseburia. The sequence continues at coordinate 7,640 of ONEJ01000066.1, read as the reverse complement.
GGAGGTGCGGTGGCAGTCATGCTGATCCGTTCCGATATGAATCCATGGCTGGCAATTCTGCTGGCTTCTGGTGCAGGTGTACTGGCAGGACTGGTGACGGGGCTTCTGAACACAAAGCTTGGAATCCCTCCGATTCTGGCGGGCATTCTGACACAGATTGCACTGTATTCCGTGAATCTGAATATCATGGGGCAGGCCAACCAGGCGGTCAGCGTAGACAAGTATAATTTAACGGTTTCCCTGCGTTATGTGTCCGGGGACACAGCAACGAAGATCAAGGTGTTTACTACCTGTATTCTGTTCTGTGTGGTAATCGTGATTCTATTATACTGGTTCTTCGGCACGGAGCAGGGGCATGCCATCCGTGCAACCGGCTGCAATCCCCAGATGTCCAGAGCCCAGGGAATCAACACGGATTTCTGTAAGGTGCTGGCGCTGATGCTCTCCAATGGTCTGGTTGGACTTTCTGGCGGACTGTATGCCCAGTATCAGGGTGCAGCAGACGTCAACATGGGCCGGGGCGCCATTGTCATCGGATTGGCTTCCGTCATCATCGGCGAGGTACTGTTTGGAAAACTCTGCGAGCGGAGAAAGCATGCTTTTGCAGATACATTGTTTGCCGTAATCTTCGGATCCATTCTCTATTATCTGGTGCTGAGCGTGATCCTGTGGCTGAAGTTCCCTTCCGATGATCTGAAGCTATTCTCAGCAATTGTGGTTGCAATTTTCCTTGCAATTCCATATCTGAAGAATAAGAAGAAAGCGACAGGGGGACGGTAGCAATGGGAGAAATGTTAAAGATTGACAATATCAGAAAAGTATTCAATGCCGGAACCATCAACGAGAAAGTGGCATTAGACGGTGTGAACCTGACGCTTCAGGAAGGGGAATTTGTTACAGTTATCGGAGGAAACGGTGCCGGTAAATCTACGACATTGAATGCTGTGGCCGGTGTATGGCCTGTGGATTCCGGTAAGATCTTTATCGGTGGCGATGATGTGACAAAGCTTTCTGAGCACAAACGGGCCAAATATCTGGGAAGGGTATTTCAGGATCCCATGACGGGAACTGCCACCACCATGTCCATCGAAGAGAATATGGCCATTGCAGCAAGACGTGGAAAGTCCAGAGGTTTGAGCTGGGGAATCACGAAGGGTGAAAGAGAGAAATACCGCGAGATGTTAAAGACTCTGGATCTGGGATTGGAGGATCGTCTTACCAGCAAGGTAGGTCTTTTATCCGGTGGTCAGAGACAGGCCATCACACTGTTGATGGCATCCATCCAGAAGCCGAAGCTTTTACTTCTGGATGAGCATACGGCAGCACTTGATCCCAAGACTGCTGCCAAGGTGTTGGAGATTTCTGACAAGATTATTGCCGAGAATCATCTGACAGCGATGATGGTCACTCACAACATGAAGGATGCCATTGTCCACGGCAATCGTCTCATCATGATGCATGAGGGTAAGGTGATCTTAAATATTGCCGGCGAAGAGAAGAAGAAACTGACCGTCAGCGATCTGCTGGCACAGTTTGAGCGGGTCAGCGGCGAGGAATTCGCCAGTGACAAGGCGTTGTTGTCTTAGAGTCTCGGATCAAAGATTTACAAGACATTTGTACAGATAAACTTGTCTGTACAATTTATGGAAGGAGTCTCTCCTGCGGGATGCAGGGGAGGCTCCTTTTGTGAAGGAGGAATCTTTGCACCGTTTAGGAACCGCGATATGAAGCGTTGTTCTGTATGGATTGCTATATGTGCAGCATTGCCTAAAACCGATACAGTTCAAATACCGATGGACTGTAACATTTGTATGAAAAAGAAGGGAAAAAGGATGAAACATCACACAAAAGGGAAATTACCGGGAATTGGAATGCGGATCATAAAGTCATCAGTAGCAGTATTTTGCTGCTTTCTGTTTTATTCCTTTTTCAGAAGAGAAGGTATCATTTTTTATTCCCAGCTGGCAGCTCTGTGGTGCATCCAGCCCCAGTGGAAGAACACCTTGAGTAAGGCACTGCAGCGGACAGTGGGAACCTTGACGGGAGCGATGTTTGGTCTTATGGTACTGCTCATTGATCAGAATCTGATTCCCGGAACCAGAGGAGGGGAATTTGCCTATGCGGTTTTAGTGGCGGCAATGATCATCGGGGTAATTTATGTGACGCTGCTGCTGCGCAAGAAGGATGCATCCTATTTTTCCTGCGTGGTTTTCCTAAGTATCGTGGTAATTCATATCGGGGATGCCAACCCCTACCTGTTTGTGTTCAACCGTGTGATGGATACCATGATCGGTATCATCATTGGCATGCTGGTAAACTCCGTAAGGCTTCCACGGAGAAAAGAAAAGGATATTCTGTTCATTTCCGGTATGGATGATACGCTGCTGACAGAGGGGCAGCAGCTGTCCCCCTACAGTCTGGTGGAATTGAACCGGATGCTGGCGGACGGAGCGAATTTCACGGTGTCCACCATGCGTACCCCGGCTTCTCTAATCGAGCCTCTGCGGGGCGTAAAGCTGAAACTTCCGGTGATTGCCATGGACGGAGCCGTCATGTATGATTTGAATAAGCATGAATATCTCCTGGCCTATGTGATTTCCGAGGAAACGGCACAGAAGCTTCGGGATTTTCTGGATTCCTTTGACATCAATTATTTCATGAACCTGATTTTGGATGATATGCTGGTAATCCAGTATAAGGATCTGAAGAATGAGGTGGAACAGGATATTTACGAAAAACTGCACACGTCTCTTTACCGCAATTATACCACCAGGGATTTGCAGCAGGAGTCGGGGTGCGTGTATTTCATGGTGGTTCAGCCCAAGGATGTGATTCAGAATATTTATGAGGCGATGGTTCAAAGACCAGAGTTTCAGAAACTCAGGATCCATGTCTATGATTCCGATGATTACAAGGGATATGCCTATATCAAAATTTATAACGAAAATGCTACCAGAGAGAATATGATTGCCTATCTGAAGCAGCAGACCGGGCTGGAAAAGACGGTGACATTTGGCAGCATTGAGGGGAAATATGACGTGCTGGTGAAGGAATATGATCATGATAAGGTGGTTCGTACCTTAAAGAAGATGCATGAGCCGTTGTATTGGACTTTCCGGTAAAAATGGGGTATACTAGATAAAGAAAATAAAAAGGGGGAAACGATGAAAATAAGGGCAAAAGAATTAATGGCACTGCTTTGCACAGTGATGCTTTTTTCTGGCTGCGGGGCAGGACAGGCAGTAGATGATTATGCTACGAACGAAGGTTACAGCAGTACCCAGTCAGAGGAGGCAGCTGCCGGGAAAACGGGGACGGGCATTCCCAAGGAGGATATCAAGGTAGGGGTTCTTCATCTGACAGATCCTGCAGAGGGAGGCGGATATACATATACCCATGATCTGGGCATTCAGGGCATGCAGCAGAATCTCGGCCTTTCCGATGAGCAGATCGTGCGGAAGATCAACGTGGATGACACGGATGCGGCTGCAGCGGAAACTGCCATTCAGGAGTGTGTGGACGAAGGATGTCAGATCATCTTTACCACCAGCTGGGGTTACATGGATCCCACGGAGAAAATGGCAGAGAAATATCCGGACATCTACTTCTGTCATGGAACCGGGTACAAGAGTAACGGAAAAAAATTTATCAATTATTTTGGACGGATCTATCAGGCACGTTATTTGAGCGGCATTGTAGCAGGAATGAATACCAAGGACAATAAGATCGGTTACGTGGCAGCCCAGGGTATTGACAATTCTGAGGTGACCGGGGGAATTGATGCCTTTGCCATAGGAGTAGCTTCGGTGAATCCCGACGCGAAGATCTACGTGAAGGTGACTAACAGCTGGTATGATCCAAAGGGGGAGGAGGCAGCCGCCAAGGAACTTCTGGATAAAGGGTGTGACGTGATGGCCCAGCACTGTGATACTGCCTATCCCCAGATCATGGCTGAGGATGCAGGGGTTTACGGTATCGGCTATAATTCGGATATGAGAAAAGAAACGCCAAATTCCTGCCTCTGCAGCGTGGTCTGGAACTGGAGTGCCTACTACACCGCTGCGGTGCAGAGTGTCATCGAGGGAACCTGGACCGGAGAGAATTACTATGGCGGCATGAAGGAAGGTCTGGTGGAGATCACAGATCTGGCTGGTTTCTGCGCGGAGGGCACTCAGGAGAAGGTGGATGAAGCGAAGGCGAATATTTTATCCGGGGAATGCAATGTCTTTGATGGTGTGATTGAGACCAACACCGGCGATACCGTGGGAGAGGATGGCGGTACGCTGGATGATGCTACCATTACTGGTGGAATCAACTGGTATTACAAGAATGTGGAAGTACTTGAGTAGAGATAGAGAGAGCAGGAGGATATTCTGATGAAAAAGAAAATTTTTTCGCTGATTGTACTGCCGGTCATGGTTCTCGGAATCATTGTGATCATGATTGCCCTTACTGTAGTAAAGGAATCTTTGGTAAGTGAGACTGAGGAGGCACTAGAAAGTGCTGCAACAGCAACCCTTGCTGCCTACGATCAGAATCAGGGAGATTATCTGGAAGCGGACAATGGGGACATCTGGAAGGGAAGCTACAACATCTCCAAGTCCGACAGCATTGTGGACAGCATTAAAGAAAAAGCCGGGGTGGATGTCACCTTTTTCTATGGGGATAAGCGGATCATGACATCCGCGAAGGATAAGGACGGCAACCGAATTCTGGGGTCTCCCGCCGGAGACAAAGTGAAAAAGAAGGTGCTGGAGGAAGGACAGGATTATTTCAGCAAGGCAGTTTCCCTGGATGGTGAAATCTGTTACGGATACTATGTGCCTGTATTTCAGGATGGCGGGGATTCGCCTATTGGTATGATCTTTGTAGGTACAGATAAGGCAAATAAGGATGCGGCACTGAACAAGATCGTCTATATGATCGTGGGTGTGGCGGTGTTCGTCATGCTGGTATGTATTCTCCTTGCCGCTGTATTTACGACCTCTATCACCGGTTCTCTCAAAAAGAGCATCGGTATGGTGCAGTCTGTGGCAAAAGGTGACCTTCGGACACAGATTGATGGAAAGCTGTTAAGCCGAAAGGATGAAATCGGAAATCTGTCCCGAGCCATGAAAGAACTTCAGACGGAGATGGCGCAGAGTATTGTGAAGATCGCAGACAATGCAAAGGCTGTGATGAACGCCTCCGGAAATCTGGAAGGGACAGCCAGGAAAACTACCCAGTCCATGAGGGAAGTAGGGGATGCAGTGACATCCATTGCAGAGAGTGCTACAGAGCAGGCTGCCATTTCCGAACAGGCTTCTATGCATGTATCCGATATGGGAGAGCGGATCCAGAGGACATCCCGGGAAATGCAGGAAATGAAGCAAAATACCAAAGCTATGCAGGAAGCCGAGGAGCAGGGGGCGCAGACATTACATAGGCTGTTGGAGAGCAATGATGAGGTTCGACAGCTGGTGGAGGAAATCTCCAGACAGACCAGACAGACCAACGAATCGGCCCAGAAGATCAAGGAAGCTACAGAGATTATCGCATCCATTGCAGACGAGACAAGCCTTTTAAGCTTAAATGCCAGTATTGAGGCTGCCCGTGCCGGAGAAAACGGAAGAGGCTTTGCAGTGGTGGCTGAGCAGATCCAGAAGCTGGCAGCCCAGTCCAACGAGTCCAGCAGCCGGATTGAGGAGATCGTTTCCACGCTGATCTCAGATTCCAACCAGGCCGTTGCCACCATGGAACAGGTGGCTGTTACTATCGAGGATCAGACCGGTCAGATGCAGGCCACCAAGGTTATCACTGATGAAGTTAGGGTGAAGCTTAAGGATTCCTTAGAGAATATGAAGGGAATCGAGGAGAGTGTCAGCTATCTGGACAGTGCCAGACAGGAAATCATCAAGACCGTCGATGAACTGTCTGAGATCGCCAGACAGAATGCCGCCACCACCCAGGAGGTCAATGCCAATACCAATCTGGTAACGGAGAATTTCCGTCAGGTGGAGGGAAGTACGGAAGGACTTAAGTCCATAGCGGATGGGCTGGAGGAGAGCATGCAGCATTTCAGCGTGTAAAAAATGAAAAGAAATTATGGGCGGAGGGGCAGTTTTATGCACCTACCGCCCAGATAAGGAGATTCCTGACATGACAAACGTCGGCTTGTCAGAACATTTTACTTATAGAAAGTTAATAAGGTTTGTACTGCCCTGTGTCACCATGATGATCGTCACTTCCGTTTACTGCATTGTAGACGGCTTTTTTGTTTCCAACTGTGCAGGCAAAAATGCATTCACCGCTTTGAATCTGATCTATCCGGTGCTGATGGCCTTGGGAGCTTTGGGCTTTATGATCGGAACAGGAGGAAGTGCACTGGTGGCCTTCACTCTGGGGGAAGGAAGAAAAGAAAGAGCCAATCAGATATTTACCATGCTGATTCTGGTACTGACAGGGGCAGGAGCAGTGCTGTCTATGGTGGGATTTATCTGGATCCACCCCATTGCCCTAGCACTGGGGGCGACACCTGCCATTGTGGAGGACTGCGTCATCTATGGGAGGATCCTGCTGGCTTCCAATGTGTTTTTTATGCTGCAGAACAGCTATCAGAGTTTTCTTGTGACTGCAGAGCGGGCCAATATGGGGCTGGGGATCACTGTGGCCAGTGGGATCATGAATATCATTATGGATTTTGTGCTGGTGTACCTGCTGGATCTGGGAATCGCCGGGGCAGCACTGGCCACAGCGGCAAGCCAGATGGTGGGAGCGGTGATACCAACCATTTATTTTTTGCGACCCAATAACCGGCTTTGGTTCACGAGAACGAGACTGGATCTGTCTGCATTAGGGAAAGCCTGCATGAACGGAGCATCGGAGATGATGACGAATCTCTCCACCTCTGTGGTAACCATCCTTTACAATTTTCAGCTGATGAGATTCGCCGGGGAGGATGGGGTGGCAGCATACGGAATCATTGCGTATGTTGCGTTTATTTTCATGGCACTGTTCTTTGGCTATGCCGTGGGTTGCAATCCGCTGGTGGGATTTAACTATGGCGCGGGGAGAAAAAAGGAACTTAGGAATTTGTTCTCCAAAAGTCTATCCATTACCGGAATTGCCGCCATTGTGATCACATTTCTGGCAGTGTGGTTTGCCACGCCGCTGGCCAAAATGTTTGTGGGATATGATCCGGCACTCTGTGAGATGACGGCGGGAGGACTGAAAATTTATTCCCTTTCCTTTCTGCTCTGTGGATTTAATATATTTGGCTCGGCCTTTTTCACCGGACTTGGGAACGGGAAACTGTCGGCGTTGATTTCCTTTCTGCGGACACTGGTGCTGCAGATTGCAGCAGTGCTCACTCTTCCGGAGTTCTTTGGAATGGTGGGGGTCTGGTGGGCAGTTGTGGTTGCGGAGGCCCTGACGCTGCTTGTGACAGTATTTCTTTTTGCGGTGAACCGAACGAAATATCTCGTATAAGAATGCCATAGCTGCCTCGTTTTCGGTGCCAGCTATGGCATTAAGTTATTTAACAAAAACTTCCTACATGGATTTTCCCGCAGCCTCGCCTGCCGCCTGGATTCTCCGGAGATGGATAGCGGAACATTTCGCACAAATTGCGTAGATTTGTCAGGTATCGCATTTCGGCTCTA
>ONEJ01000045.1 GCA_900316805.1 uncultured Lachnospiraceae bacterium | reverse complement strand
ACTCTGTTTCCATCCGCTGACGAGACCTCCCTTGGTACCACACGTTTCTTTCTCTCCATATATCTGCCACATTTACTATAGTTAATTCCGAGTAGTTATTGGACTTCAGTTTGCCATGCAACCTTATCCTTAACTATAGCCTGATGTGATTTCTGTTCGTCAGACCAGAGATTTGCCTCCACTTTCCTTCAGATTCCCCTCGCGTTAATCATAGTCGATGCTATGAATAGGACACCCTTAGCTTTGGCTGTATCCTTCCCACTACTAGGGCGGATTAGGGACTTTCACCCATTAGAAACGTGCGCCGCAAGGCGCACATGAGAACGGCACGGGAAATCCCGTGCCGATAACAGTAATTGATATAAAGTTTTTAAGTTCTAACCACTATATGTTGTGGTTGTTTAAGTTAGGTTGTTAACATTGAATAGCCATCTTAGAAACAACAATACCAAAGACCTTCATTGATATATTAAGAGTTTTGTAACCTTGTAATTTGGCATTATTAAAACAGACATTCAGCCAAGTGTGCTGCTCGCAAATTTTAGTGCTGTTAAATCCCTGCCATGCTGAAACTTATCATACAAGTCAACTTTTCTTTCATACACTTCTTTCACAAATCGAATGCGCTCCTCCGGCACCTGCGAATCCTTCTTGTACAGTTCTGTAATCCTATCCGGGGATGGTAATAAATCAATATTGACAAGCCCCCTGTTTTGCACAAAATTCAGTAGCTTCAGCTCTGAGTCAGCAAAGCCTATAGCCGGCTGACTCAAAAGAAGCTTGTCTGTTATCTTCCGAATATCCTTACCAACCATCATGCTTTTACCGGAATCATAAATAGGCGCCATTGAAGCAAATTCCAAAGTATCAGCATCACGCAGTACAGAGATATTTGTAAGATGTCTATCCCTATTTGAAAATATGAAATCCATTTGTATTTCAAACTCAAGATACTCTCTGACAGCATCCTGATCCAATCCATTTTTCCCACACACATTTATAAAATGCTCATAGGTGGACACATGGTTTTCTTTTATCTCAGATGTAATTACAGCATAAGCTGATACAAGCTCCAGTGAAAGCGATGTAAACATTGGCGAAATGCAACCAAAATCATATGATTTTCCTTTAATATGCAGCAAGTCATACGCAGCCGCTTGTTTCCCCTGCGCTTTGATTGCCTCTGATACAATCACCTCATTGATACTTTCGCTGGATAACTCGGTGTGGTTACCTTTTACAAGTTTCCGCGTGCCTTTGTCGATGATCCATGTCTTTTCGAGATTCCCCTGTAGGGAAGAATTCGGCTGATACTCCAGACTACCATTGGTATCCTGGTGTAATCTCAAGTTGCCAACAAGTAAGTTTTCCTTAAAATCATTACTAAAGAGATTAACCTGCTTCCACGATATTTCACTGCCCAATGGTTTTATCCAATAGTAGTCAGTTAACGACAGCCCAAGATTTTTGAGCAAAAACATTCCTGCAGTTTGGATACCATGATCGGACAACATTTGTTCAATTTTTCCCTGTTTAATTGGTATGGCACGATCCCTCCACCAGCTAATGATTCCTTTATGCGAGATGCGGTCTTGTAACGGAACCAACTCCGGGATAAATACCTTACCTATTTTTCTGATATCTCCACTCTCTGAAAAATCTAACAGCATAACAGAGCTGTCTTTTCTCATTAATTCATATATCATGTCCAACCTCCGCAGCAATACCCAACAAGATATCCGAATATAAATCATCCAATTGCATCCAGGCATAATCGCTTATATAGATTTCAGGAACGATTTCTTTTCGATCAAGCACACGGACATATTCTTTCCCATTCAGCACCACAGATACACGGTAACGTCCATCCTCTTCTGCCCAGAAATCTCCATCGACATTATATTCATCGCTGTGTACCTGCATTTTATTTACTGCCATAGAACCACCTCCAGCAGACTCCTATCACATATTTTTTAGTATAACATTTATAGGTAATGAAGTAAATCGCTACCGATGGGAATACATTAAAATTAATGTAAGATTATAGTGTTTATTCTACTATATTTTCATACACCACCAAAAAAAGGTTTTTTGCCACCTAATTGCACAAGAAAAATTTCGGTTTTATAGCAATTTTTATCAATATATTGCACAAATTTACAATCGACGCAAAATTAGGGAAGGCAGTAAACAGCCTTCCCCAAATATATTGTACTGACTTCTCATCCAGCTGTCATTTAATTCGTAGTTTAAAATTCAACAGCACCAAGACTGTTCTCCGGTACATAATACCTTTCCGGACTCAAAAAAGCACTGCGTACAGTGGTGTTAGGCACTCCATGCTCTTAATTTCATTACTTCAACGCACAAAAGTATTGACGAAATCCCAGAATATAGTACAATAGATATGAAAATACACCAGAGAGGTTCAAACATGAAATTCCAAAACATCGGCTTTATCGGGCTGGGTTTGATCGGCGGCTCGATTGCCAAGAAAATGAAAAAGAATGACAAGACGGTGAGAATTTACGCCACCGCTCATCATAAAGAAACTATTGAAGAAGCCTACAAAGAGGGATTGATTGAAAACGATACCCTTCTTCCGATGGAGTCCTTCACAGACTGTGACTGCATTTTTCTCTGCGCCCCGGTGGAGCACAACATTGATTATCTGCGTCAGTTGAAAGGTATCATCCGTGAAGGCTGCTACATCACTGACGTAGGAAGCACCAAGACAGAGATTCACGAGGAAGTGATTAGACTTGGGCTGGAAGCCCATTTTATCGGCGGCCATCCCATGACCGGTTCCGAGAAGACCGGCATCTTAAGTGCCAGCGAGACCCTGTTGGAAAACGCCTACTATATTATTACCCCTACGGCAGTAACGCCTCAGGCTGATATCGATGTTTTCCGGGATTTTGTAAAATCCCTGGGCTCTATTCCGCTGATTCTTGATTACAAAGCTCATGATTTTTCCACGGCAGCCATCAGCCATCTGCCACATATGATTGCATACAGTCTTGTAAATCTGGTCTGCCGCACCGATGACGAAAAAGAAACCATGAAGACCATTGCCGCAGGAGGATTTAAGGATATTACCAGAATTGCCTCCTCCTCTCCCATTATGTGGGAGAATATCTGTACCTCCAACCGGGAGCCAATCCTGGAACTGATGGACAGATATGTGGACATACTTAAGGAACTTCGGGGCTATATCGAAGAGGGGGATAAGCAGGCTCTGCTGTCCTTTTTCCAGAATGCCAAGGACTACCGGGATTCCATGACCCTGCCCAGTGTCAAATCCCAGACCACCTGCTACGAGCTCTTTGCAGATCTGGCGGATGAGACCGGAGGTATTGCATCCATCGCACAGCTTTTGGCAGACAACGCAATTAACATCAAAAATATCGGCATCGTGAATAACAGAGAATACGAGGAAGGTATCCTCCATCTGGAATTCCCGGATGAAACGATGCGGGATCAGGCGAAGATCATTCTGACGGAGAGCGGATATACCATTCATCTTCGTTGATTCATCTTGGCTGATTTCTCTCCCCGATATCCGGCTTTCCTCTATATACCCAAAGCATGCTTCCCCTGCCTCGCCCGCAAATGCTCTCCTCCAGCACCTCAAAATAATTCTCAAAGGTCTTCCGGCAGCACAGAGGATTCGAAATCACAATCCCCTCCGTCACAAGCCCCGGAATGGCAAAGGACATGGCCACCCGGTGATCCTCGAAGGTCTCGATCATACAGCCGTGGGGCTTCCCGGGATGGATCATAATAGTTCCCTCTTCACGACTCTCGCAGAAAATCCCCATATTAGATAGATTGGTGATGATCGCATTCAGCCGGTCGCACTCCTGATACCGGATATGCCCGATTCCCGTGATGGTTATCGGCTCCTTCGCAAAGCATGCAATGGCAGCCAGTGTCAGTGCCTGATCTGAAAATGCCGACAGATCAAAGGTTCCACCGGACAGTGTGCCCTTTTCCGGCGGTATCAGAAGAATTCCATCGGACTCTTCCAAAGAACCACAGCCCATCTGCTCTAACACATGAAGAAATGCCGTATCCCCCTGCAGGCTGTCCCAATGGACGTGCTGCACCTTCGCCGGCACAGAAAGCACCGCTCCCATGGCATAGAAATAGGCTGCAGCCGACACATCCGGCTCAATCTGATATTCCCTGGCATGATAAGATGCGGAGGCAGGAATCCGGAAGGTATCCGCTGCCGGGCGTTCCACAACTACGCCAAACTGCTCCATCATCTGCACCGTCATCTCCACGTAGGCCATGCCGTGATGTCCTTCCACATGAATCACAAAATCCTCGGTAAACAGTACGGCTGAGATCAAAAGCGCACTTAAAAACTGGCTACTCTTGTCCACGTCAATAGTCACCTCATATTTCGCTACCCCCGGATTCCCGATGACAAAAGGAAAATGATAACGTTCCTCCTCAAAGGAACAATTTGCCCCCAGTTCTTCCAATGCGGATAAAAGTTCCTCCATGGGCCGTTTCTTCATCTGCTCGGAGGAGGTAAGGTGATAACTTCCCTTTGACAGTCCCAGAAACGCCGTAAGGAAACGGGCAGCCGTCCCGGCGCTTCCCACATCCACGGAAGCAGTATCCTTTGGAATTCTTCCGCCGAGACCGGTAATCTCCACCACTGCAGCCGGTTCATCCACCTCTACCGCAAAGCCCAGATCCTTAAGAGCCTGTAGGAAATGTCTGCTGTCATCGGAAAACAATACCCCTTTCAGCACGCTCCGGCCTTCCGCCAGTGCCGCAAGCAAAAGTGCCCGGTTCGTAATGCTTTTGGAACCGGGTACGGAAACTTCTATATGATCTGTTGTTGCCCTTTTCACCTCGTAGGTATCCTGTAATTTCATCCCATCCTCCTGTAAAAAGAAAAGGAGGCCAACGCCCCCTCTTTCTTATTCTGCATTAAAAAGCTGATAGATATCGATCTTCAGCGCGTCCGTATCGGTCATTCCGATAAATACACCACCGTAATGATATCCCAGTTCTGACTCATCCTCGCGGCGGACAATCTCGATCACTGCATCGATCACTTCCTTGGTCCAGATCTGGATCTTGGTATCATAGTAAGAACCAACCTCCATTTTCGTTCCGCAGCTAAAGCCAATGCCGCTGTGTGACAGATCCGTCACATCCACATGAACATACTTCAGTGTCGTAATCCCTTCCTCATCCAGTCGTTCCAGCTGAATATCTACCTCCAGATCCAGCCGTTTGTGTTTTCTCTTTTCTTCCATAGTCAACTTACCCCTGTCTCCTAAATTTACTGCTAAAACATATATTTATTTTATTACACATTCTGTCATTTTACAAGAAATAGTTACATCATTTTATAAACATTGCATCCCCAAAGGAAAAGAACCGGTATTTCTCCTGCACCGCCAGCTCATAGGCATGCAGCACATGCTCTCTTCCCGCCAGCGCCGATACCAGCATCACCAGCGTGGACTGTGGCAGATGGAAATTGGTAATCAGTGCATCGATCACCTTGAACTGATAACCCGGATAGATAAAAATCTCTGTCCAACCGCTGGTTTCATGCATTCTTCCATTTTCATCAGAAGCAGCCTCTAAGGTTCTTGTGCTGGTAGTTCCCACGGCGATCACTCTGTGACCGTTGTCCTTGGCCCGGTTGATCTTATCGGCTGCCTCCCGGGAAACCATATAAAATTCCGAATGCATATGGTGTTCCATAACATTTTCCACCTTGACGGGACGGAAGGTGCCAAGCCCCACATGAAGTGTCACCTCGGCAATCTCCACTCCCATATCTTTCACCTTCTGTAGCAGTTCCTTCGTAAAATGAAGTCCCGCCGTAGGAGCTGCCGCAGAACCGTCATACTTGGCATACACCGTCTGGTAGCGGTCCTTATCCTTCAGCTGATGCTTGATATAAGGCGGCAGCGGCATCTGCCCCAGCTGATCCAGAATCTCCTCGAAAATTCCCTCATAGTGGAACTGGATCAGGCGGTTTCCTTCCTCCACCACATCCAGAACCTCACCTGTAAGAAGTCCGTCACCGAAAACCAGTTTCGTCCCCGGCTTTGCCTTTTTCCCGGGCTTAACCAGAGTTTCCCAGATATCATTTTCCCTGCGCTTTAAAAGCAGCACCTCGATCTTTGCCCGGGTATCTTCCTTGACCCCGAAGAGTCTCGCCGGTATGACCCTGGTGTTGTTGATCACCAGACAGTCTCCCGGATGCAGATAGTCCAGAATATCCGTAAAATGCTTGTGTTCCACCTCTCCGGTCTCTTTATCCAGCACCATGAGTCTTGAACCGGAGCGATCCTCCAGAGGATCCTGTGCGATCAGTTCCTCCGGAAGGTAATAATCAAAATCTTTCACATCCATTTCTATCACCTTATGCCCGCAGCGTGATTCCCAATGTGCGGTCCAGATTCTTAAGGATCTTCTTCACGAATCCTTCCACCATCTCACCGGTAAATTCCTCATCCTTCGGCGTAAATACCACGGAAAATGCCATGCTCTTCTTGTCAGCTCCCAGTTGTTCACCCTCGTAGATATCAAACAGCCGCACAGCGGTCACATACTTGCAGGCCTCCCGGATGCCATTCTCCACCTGGGCACAGGTCACTGCCTTGTCGGCAACAAAGGCAAAATCTCTCTTTTCCTCGGCGTATTTTGGCAGTGGCGTAAATACCTGCGGCCTGCCGTACCACTGGGATAAAAGGCGAAGGTCGATCTCCATCACGTAGGCGGCGGTCCGCATATCCAGCTGGTCTGCGATCTCGTAGGCAACTTTTCCAAGATAACCTACCGTTACACCCTCACAGATGATCTCTGCCGTCTGGTATGGATGCAGGAAGGTCTTCTCTGCCGTCTCATAGGTAAACTGCAGATTCAATGCCTGGGCAACGGTTTCTGCCAGCCCCTTTAAGGTGTAGAAGGATTCCTTTTCACCGAAGACGCCCACACAGATGGTCTCCCTCTCATCCGGATACTCGGTAAGAGGCAGCTCCTTCGGAATGAAAATACTTCCCAGCTCAAAAATACGTCCCTCTAAGATGCCCTTCTTCTGATTTCTGGCAATGGCGTGCAGCATCTGCGGTGCCAGGGTAGTTCTCATAAGAGAAAGGTCGATATTGATCGGGTTGATCAGCTGGATGGCGTGGCGCTCTCTGGCATCCTCCGGCAGGCGTAACAGATCTAAATCTGCCGGGGAGAAGAAGGAATAATGGATTCCCTCAAAAGCCCCTGCAGCGCAGAGAGCCTTTTTCACCTTAAGCTCCGTCTTCTGCTTCTCGTTCATACCGCCTAAGGTAACCTTCGCCGTTGGCATGAAGGCCGGTACCACATGATCGTAGCCGTACATACGGATCACTTCCTCTGCCACATCCGGATAGGATTCCATGTCCTCACGATAAGCCGGAATCTGCAGAGTAAGCTCATCTCCGTCAATCTTCGGATCAAAGTTCAGGTTCTTTAAAATGCGAAGGATGTCCTCGTCCGGAACCTCTATACCCAGCACGCCGTTGACACGCTTCACGCTGACCTTCATCTCCTTCGGCTCCACCGAATTACCGGTGTTTACTTCCACGTGGGTGGAACTTACCTTGCCACAGCCCAGCTCCTCGATGAGATGTAGGGCGCGCTTCATAGCCATTACTGTGGTATATTCATAGACACCCTTGGCATATACAGAGCTGGAATCGGAAGCCTGTCCCAGAGCACGGGAGCTCTTACGGATATTATCTCTTGCAAATTTTGCAGACTCAAACATCACTTCCTTGGTGGAATCAATGATTTCTGAGTTAAGACCGCCCATGATTCCTGCCAAAGCTACCGGCTTCTTTCCATCACAGATCACCAGATTGCTGGAAGTTAAGGTAAATTCCTTTTCATCCAATGTGGTGATTTTCTCTCCGTCCTTTGCCCGGCGCACATCGATGGCATTGCCCTCCAGATAAGAATAATCAAAGGCATGCATAGGCTGTCCCAGTTCCTTTAAGACATAGTTGGTAATATCAACCACGTTGGAAATGGAGCCGATTCCCACCAGAGCCAGACGGCGGCGCATCCATGCCGGAGACTCCTTGATTTCTACGTTATAGACATAATGGGCAATATAGCGTGGACACAGATCCTGAGCCTCCACGGTAACGGAAAAGCCCTCCTTCTTTACCTCTGTCTCTGTGTAATCCAAAGCCGGAGCCTTGCACTCTTTACCAAGAACAGCGGCTACTTCTCTGGCGATGCCGTAGATGCTCTGACAGTCCGGACGGTTTGCAGTGATGGCGATATCAAAAATCCAGTCATCCAGTCCTACCAACGGCTTCACATCGGCTCCCACCGGAGCATCCTCCGGCAGCTCCAACAGACCATTGTAGCCGGCTCCCGGACAGAGATCCTCGTTCAGGCCCAGCTCCGTACCGGAACAGAGCATTCCCTGAGATTCATAACCTCTTAATTTGCCCTTTTTGATGGTCATAACGCCCTCAATGGTCACATGATCCTTGGCGGTTGCGTATACCGTGGCTCCCACCAGTGCCAGCGGGAACTTGCCCCCTGCATGGACATTGTCCGCGCCGCAGCAAACCTGAAACTCGCCGTGCTCACCGGCATCCACCTTACACAGGGAAAGATGGGTCTCCGGGATTGGCTCGCATTCTTTTACATAACCCACAACCACATTGGAGATATCCTTACCGGTGTCGATTAACTCCTCTACCTCAAATCCGCAGGAAAACAGCTTCTCTTCCAGTTCCTTCGGTGTCACATCAATATCTACATATTCCTTTAACCAACTCAGTGGTGCTAACATAATAAGCCTCCTTCTTCTATCCCAAGCAATTAGTCATCGATCTGATCCAGCACACGCAGATCCGACTCAAACAAAAGCTTGATATTGTTGATTCCGTATTTCAGCATGGCAATTCTCTCGATACCGATTCCGAAAGCAAAGCCGGAATATACATCCGTGTCAATGCCGCAGCCCTGCAGCACCTTATTGTTGACCACACCTGCGCCTAAGACTTCGATCCAGCCGGTTCCCTTACAGAGGCTGCAGCCCTTGCCACCGCACTGGAAGCAGCTCACATCCACCTCTACGGAAGGCTCGGTAAATGGGAAATAGGAGGGACGAAGTCTGGTGGTGGTCTCCTCACCGAAGATCTTCTTTACCAGTTCATCCAGCATACCCTTCAGATCACAGAGGGTAATGCCCTTGTCCACGACCAGCCCCTCCATCTGGGTAAACATCGGTGAATGGGTGGCATCATCATCGGAGCGGAATACCTTACCCGGGGAAATAATCTTGATGGGTGGCTTCTTTGCCTCCATCACATGAATTTGTCCTGCAGAGGTCTGGGTACGAAGCAGAAACTCCGGTGACAGATAGAAGGTATCCTGCATGTCACGAGCCGGGTGATCCTGAGGCGTATTTAATGCGGTGAAATTATAGTGATCGGTCTCAATTTCTGTTCCCTCATAGACTTCAAAGCCCATGGAACCGAAAATATCGATCAGCTGGTTTCTGACCTGTGTTACCGGATGCAGGTTGCCGTGCTTGTGCACTTCTCCCGGAATCGTCACATCAATTTTCTCTGACTCGTAGCGCTTCTTCAAAGCCTCAGCCTCAAGCTTTGTCTTCTTTGCTTCCAGCGCACTCTCAATCTTTTCTCTGGTCTCATTGACCATCTGGCCTACCTTCGGACGATCCTCCGGAGCCACATCCTTCATTCCCTTTAAAACCGCTGTCAGCTCACCCTTTTTGCCAAGGATCGCCATTCTCACTTCGTTCAGCGCCGGGAGGCTGTCTGCTTTTTCTATTTCCAGCACAGCACTCTCACTAATTTTCTGCAGTTTTTCTTCCATGATTTTCTTCCTTTCCTATTTGTTATGGGATGTGTAACACGAAAATAACATAAAAAATCCCTCATATACGTAAAAAACGTATACAAGGGACGAAAATTCTTCCGCGTTACCACCCATGTTCCTGTACCAATAACATACAAGCTCTTCATTCTGCTTAACGTGCAGTCTCCGTCGCCGGCTAACCGGTGTAACACCCGCTTCACCTGCGCAGCTCCCGTGCGAACTTCGCATCCTAACCGGAACCTGGGAAAGCTTACAGCCGCCGACTCTCCCTCTCTGAAGGTAAATTAGAACCTACTAAACACGTTCATTGCTTTTCACATTTTTGTTATTTTACCACAGAGGACGTGATTCTGCAAGCATTTTTACTCCATTTGAACACTGGTCACTTCCACATCCTTATAATAATACGCAAGGATTTCCTGCCAGCTTTTGCCTTCCCTTCCCATGGCATCTGCCCCATACTGGCTCATGCCAATGCCGTGGCCGAAGCCGCCGCCCTTCAGCACAATGGTACCGTCCCCCACGGAAGCCACCTCAAAGCAGGCGCTGGGAACCGAATGAAAGCTTGTGCGCTTGCTGCCATCTGCCAGTGTCAGGGAAAGCAGATACTTTCCGAGGGCATAGCGGATGTCATTCTCTTTCTCATAGGTGCGGTCTCCCGTTTCAAAAGAAACCGTAAGTTTGAGAACATACCCCGATCTGCTCCGTTCCTCCACCTTCATGCCTTTTAATTTCCCATACTTTTCATCCATGCCTAGCTTGTCTGACAACACCGCCGTCCACCGGTAGTAGGGCGAAGCATCATCATAAGAGGACACACTTTTGTTGATAAAGCTGTGGAACAAACTCCTTTTAGACAGATTCTTTCTGCCTCCGGCGGTATATTTCCCCTGGGTCAGATATAACGGTGATTTGGCATCCCAGACCTCCAGATTCTCCCCATATCCTGAGGAGGTGGAATAATAATAGCAGTCGATCAGCTCCCCGCCAAAGGTCAGCACCATTCCTTCCGTATCCCGGACCGCCTGATTGGTTTCCTCTGTAGGCTCTGCCCCATGGTACACCTGGTAGGCCGTGGTATTATCCAGATTGGCTCCGTATCCTGCGCAGTCTTCACTTTTCATCTGCCGGTAGGCAAAGGTTCTGGCGCATACCGCCTGGGCTTTCAGTGCCTCTTCGGAAAAAGAAGATGGCATCTCCGAAGGCAGTACATATCTTACATAGTCCTCCACCGGCAGCTCATTGATGAGGACAAGGCCCTCGCCTTTCTTTCGAAAAATCAGGGTTCCCTCATAACCGAAGCCTTGCTTTTTTCCGGAGGAATCACACAGATACAACAGCCCCTTCCTGGGTGTCACACAGACCTCCTCCCCCTCCTTTTTCCCGGCCAGGCAGTCCATGGCGTGAATCAGTTCCCCCTTTTGATATTCCTTCTCTCCCACCAGACAGACTCCGCTGCATTTTACCGTAAGATCGGAATAGGTGATCTGATTCTTATTTTTCAAAAGTACACGTATTTTTTTCGGCTGAACCTGAGAGTATACCACCAGGGCGCAGGCTTTTTTCCCGGCCACCACCAGTTGTACCTTGGTATTTCCCACGATCAGATCCGACAGACTGCCCTGCCGGACCGCCTGTTCATCTTCTTCCTCCTGCATCACATACACCGGAAGGTTGTCCACACAGCCAAGGGGCTCATAGCCCTCGATCTGAACCGTATCCTTCGTGTAGCTGGCAAGCACCCCCGAAACACCCTGGGGCTTCGCATAAATATGTACAATTTTCCCCTGCGACAGTTCAAGATCTGCCACGCCGGTATAATCCTTTTCTGCGGTCTGGCTGGCGATATACTTTTTCCCATGATAAAGAATGATCACTTTATTCTCCTCATTGGATAACACATAGGCATTCTCTATGGTACCGCTTACGGACTCCTTAAACACCATCTGGGTCTCACCGTCCTCCCCGGCAGGGTGTGTGAGCCTTGCCACGATCAGAAAAGTCAATACCACAGAAACTGCCGTAATAACCAGCAGAACAATTCCAAGCAACTTCATCTTATTTTTTTTCATACATCCGGACTCCCAAAGAACAAATTTCAATAAGTTAAGGGAGCCGCCAAACGGACAGCTCCCTTTTCATTCGTAGTTTATAAAATTCATCCTTTGTAAAACCCAAAATGCCGGTTCCTGCAATTTAGACTCCTAGCCAAGGCCAGGTGGGTAACCTCAGTCTGCCTTCTGCCTTCCGCTGATTCGAGGCGGCCTGACATCCAGCAAAGTCATGTTGGAATCCCGTTTAAAGTAAATGTAGGTTCTAAATAGCAGGAGTTGTCGAACATCCCAGGCTGTTAGTTCATCCTTTGTACAAGCTTATCTTTTGTGATGATTCATCCTTTGTACAAGCTTATCTTTTGTGATGATTCATCCTTTGTATAAATATATCTTCTGCGATATTTTATCTTCTGTACTTGAATTTATTATACTTTATTATCCCTGAAAATTCAATCACTAATTCCAGTTACATTTTACCAAAAAATTTTTCCTTTGCCCTGCGCATTCCCCATGCGAAAACACAAAGTGCCGACAAAAAAAGTAAAAGCTCAACGATCGTCCAGACTCGTCCCACCGCAATTACCTCCAGGTCACAGAGAACTCCGATGAGACCCGTGGCAAAAACAAGCACCGCCAGAATCAGCATGAGTGGAAATACAGTGTTTATATACCCTTTGGGATCTTTGCAGCCTTTGATTTCCTCCGGCGGAACCACCAGCGTGCTGATTTTTCCCCCTGCCTTCATGATGATCGCCTGAATGGCAGTATACACGCCGACTGCAGCAATTATGGCATCCATAAGTAAAATTGTCTTCATTTTTCATCCTCCTTACACTCTATTTATCATTTTAACACGAATAATTGGTAAAGAAAATGAAATTCTTTCGTAAAAATAGTCAAAAAAAGTTGTTATTTAGTTTCGCTTATAGTAAAATATACTTAAATTGTTGAAAAGGAGATCTAAAAAATGAGTATTGAGGACATCAAAATTTTAGTTACCGATGATTCTATTCTCGCTCGTAAGCAGCTCAAGGACATCATCTCCACTCTTGGCTCTCCGGTTTTTATCGAAGCGAAGGATGGTCAGGATGCTATTGACAAGTACAAAGAGAATCAACCGGATCTGGTTTTTCTGGATATTGTTATGCCAAAGAAAGATGGTAATACGGCAATCGAAGAAATCATTGCCTATGATCCAAAGGCAACTATCATCATCGCTTCTTCTGTAGGTACCCAGTCCCAGCTTAAGCTTGCATTGTCAGCCGGTGCGAAGGACTTTATCCAAAAGCCTCTGAATAAGGATCAGGTAATCGGCGTTGTTCAAAGATTTCTGGAAGGGAGATAATCTATGTATACACAATTTTTCGGAAACTATCTGCTGTCCAACGGCTATGTAACCACGGAACAGCTTTTCTCTGCAATGCAGCGCGAAGCCACCCAGCATATGAAGCTGGGAACGCTCGCCATTCATGCAGGATTAATGACCGCAGCCCAGGTTGACGAGACCGTCATCCAGCAGACCCATCAGGATCGCAAGTTCGGCGAACTGGCAGTAGAACTGGGCTATATGACCGACGATCAGGTACTTACTCTCTTAAAGCAGCAGAACCCTGCTTATCTGACATTAGGACAGGTTCTTTTGGATGATGGTGTACTTACCAATGCCGACTTTGAGAAGATTATGAAGGATTATGGCTCCTCCAACGGTATCTCCGATCTGGATGCAGTTACAGAGATGCCGCAGGCAATCCACAACCTTTTGAATCATTTTCTTCTTAAATCAGAGACCGATATCTCTCACAACGGCTACATGTTTGTGGAGCTTCTCTTTAATGACTTTATCCGTTTCATCGGCGAGGATTTTACTCCGCTTGCGGTTGAGGAAGTGGCCGAGGTTCCGGTAAAGTGCTGCGTGAAGCAGGAGGTTCACGGAGAATACGCCATCAACACCTACATTTCCATGGACGAGCCTACAGCAATTGCCTTTGCTTCCCGCTATGTCCATGACGAATTTAAGGAATACGACGAATATGTGCAGTCCTCTCTCGAAGATTTCTTAAACCTGCAGAACGGATTGTTCATTGTTAATGTTTCCAACGACTCCAACACTGAGCTTACCTTAGGTGTTCCGGAGGCACAGGAAACCGATACTCTGCACTTTAAGGGAAGAACCCTGCATTTTACAATTCTCTACCCATTTGGAAATACTGATTTTTATGTGGAGCAGGCATAAATTCCAACCACTCTATCAAAAAACGCCGTACAGAAATTTTCTTCTGTACGGCGTTCTTTTATTTATTCGGAATACCCTCTTCAACTTCTCTCAATCCAGGCATTCTCCGGCTTGTCTATTATACCCCAAGAAACTTCTTCACTACCTGCGGCATCTCTTCCACTTCGCATACGGTATCATGCAGTACCTGGGCATTACGGATTTCCTCAATCGCCTTCGGAACTGCCACATTGCCAAGTCTGGAAAGTTCATCTACCAGCTCGAAATCAGACATAGCGTCATACTTCGGGTCGATGGCATTCATAACGCTTCTTGTAAACTTAAAAGGACTTGCTGTACTGGCGATGATAGTTTTCGTCTCCTTATCTCCCGTTGCTGCTTTGTACTTATCATATACACCGGCTGCCACTGCGGTATGGGTATCAATAATATATCCACAATCCTCATAGAGCTTCTTAATAGCCTCGGCAGTCTCTGCCTCGTTGGAGTAATTGCCATAGAAATCAGCAAGCTGCTGGCGCATCTCATCGGTAATGGCATATTTTCCCTCCGCTGCAAGATCAGCCATCAGCTTCGTATTTGCTGCCACATCATTTCCCGCAATACGGTAGATTAGACGCTCCAGATTGGAGGAGATGAGAATATCCATTGACGGCGAATTGGTCAGGATAAACTCGCGATTCTTATCATAGGTTCCTGTGGAGAAGAAATCAAACAGTACCTTGTTCTCGTTGGAAGCGCAGATCAGCTTGCCAATAGGAAGTCCCATGTTCTTTGCATAAAATGCAGCCAGAATATTACCGAAATTACCGGTAGGAACTACCACATTGATGGTCTCATCCTTGCCGATCACACCATTCTTGTAAAGCTTTGCATAAGCATATACATAGTAAGCCACCTGCGGGATCAGACGTCCAATATTGATGGAATTCGCGGAAGAGAACTGATACCCGGCCACATCCAGCTCTGCCTCCAGCGCGGTATCGTTAAACATCTTCTTTACGCCGGTCTGAGCCTGGTCAAAATTCCCCTTGATTCCTACAACGAAGGTATTGGCCCCCTTCTGGGTTACCATCTGCTTCTCCTGGATCGGGCTGACACCATTCTTCGGATAGAAGACAATAATCTTGGTTCCCTCTACATCCGCAAAACCTGCAAGTGCTGCTTTACCGGTATCTCCGGAAGTTGCCGTCAGGATTACGATATCATTCTTCACATTGTTCTTTCTCGCAGAGGTAATTAAAAGATGCGGCAGGATGGAAAGTGCCATATCCTTGAAAGCGATGGTTGGTCCGTGGAACAGTTCCAGATAATATGCGCCGTCCGCCTCTACCAGTGGAGCAATCTCCTCTGTATCAAATTTACTGTCATAAGCCTTTGCGATACAGTTCTTCAGCTCCTCCTCTGTAAAATCGGTAAAGAATCTGCTCATAACCTCATAAGCAGTCTCCTGATAACTCATATTGGCAAGCTTGTCCACGCTGACATCCAGCGAAGGGATGCACTCCGGAACGAACAGTCCTCCATCATCTGCAAGCCCCTTTAAGATTGCCTGGGAGGCAGTAAATTTCACTTCGTCATTTCTGGTGCTTGAATACATTAATTTCATTTTTAATCCTCATTTTCACATATGTATTTCCAATACAGTTCGTGCTTCATCAGAAAATCTCCCTTTGGGCACATATAAACTGTATCATGGTTTCTTGTTAATTATAGGTAAAATTGTGGATGGTGTCAATGAAATTTGTGTGGTACACTATAGAAAAAGTAATGTTCACAACAATAAGGAGAATTCATGTTACCCGGTGTATATCAGGCAAAGAAAAAAGATGGGACAATTTATTACCGCTCCAGCATCACATATCAGGGAAAACATATCAGTCTGGGAAGCTATGCCACGGAGGCAGGGGCGCATCAGGCCTATCTGGCTGCCACAACCCTCCTGGATTCTGCTGCTATGGATGAAGATGCGTATTCTTCTTATTCCGGCGTTCTCTCTTTTGACAAGATCGTGACCTTGATCAATTTCCGGGACAACCATATGTATATTCCCACGCCGATCTATCTGCGAAAGAATTATTTCAGCTACTATCTGGATCCGTCCACCGAGCTGAAATTTGATATCGATGACCTGTTCTATTACAGCAGCCACCGGATTTTAAGACGGCAGGGACATCTCTACGTCAATGACTATGGCATGCAGGTAACAATTCTCAGCCGCTACGGAATCAAAAACCATGCCGTTTGTGGCAGAGATTTTCTTTTCGTCAATGGGGATGAAACTGATTTCCGTTATTCCAACATACAGGTAATCAATCCCTATTATGGTGTCCTCCGCTACGAAAAAAACGGAAAAATCCGTTACCGTGTGAAGATCCACATCAATGGGGATTTCACTGTTGGGAGCTACCGGGAGGAAATCCGCGCCGCAGTTGCCTATAATAAAGCTGCCGACCTGGCAAAGCAGGCCGGCATTCAAAAAAACTTTCCGCAAAACTATATCGAAGAGCTTTCAGGATCCGCTTACGCAGATATCTATACTTCCATTAAGATAGCCAAGCGGTATCTGGAATTTCTTGAAACAATAAAGAAATCTAATATGTCAACTATTTCCGGTTAATGTAATTTACCAATCCTCCACAATCAATGATTTTCTGCATGAAGGGCGGAAAAGCCTGTCCCTGATAGGACTTGCCTGTGGTCACATCCGTAATCACACCGGAATCAAAGTCCACTTTCACCTCATCTCCCGCTGCGATTTCCTTTGCTGCCTGCGGGCACTCCACGATGGGGAGTCCGATATTAATGGAATTTCGGTAAAAGATACGGGCGAAAGTCTCTGCGATCACGCAGCTGACACCAGCTGCCTTGATGGAGATCGGCGCATGCTCACGGGAAGAACCGCAGCCGAAATTCTTGTTAGCCACGATGATGTCTCCCTCTTTTACGTTATTCACAAAATCCTTGTCAATATCCTCCATACAATGGGTGGCAAGCTCCTTCGGATCAGAAGAATTCAGATATCTTGCCGGGATGATGACATCGGTATCCACATTATCGCCATATTTAAAAACACTGCCATGTGCTGCCTTCATATTTTGTACTCCTTTTCTTTCTAATTCATAACCTCTTCCGGTCCTGAAATCTTACCGGTAATCGCGCTGGCTGCAGCCACTGCCGGACTTGCCAGATAAACCTCGGAATCCACGTGACCCATACGGCCTACGAAGTTACGGTTGGTGGTGGAAACACAGCGCTCTCCCGCTGCCATAACTCCCATATATCCACCAAGACAAGGTCCGCATGTGGGTGTGCTGACGATCGCCCCCGCCTCGATAAAGGTACGCAGTAATCCCTCTTCCATGGCCTGCAGATAAATCTTCTGGGTAGCCGGGATCACGATGACACGAAGACCGTCTGCAACCTTCTTTCCCTCCAGGATCTTTGCAGCGATGCGAAGATCGTCCATACGTCCGTTGGTGCAGGAACCGATTACTACCTGATCAATTTTCACATCCCCCACCTCATCGATGGTTCTGGTATTTTCCGGAAGATGCGGGAAAGATACTGTCGGCTTTAAGGTACTTAAATCGATGGTATACTCCTCATCGTACTCAGCATCCGCATCAGCCTCATACTCGGTAAAGGGGCGCTTGGAATGTTCCTTCATGTAAGCTCTGGTCAGATCATCCACCGGGAAAATACCATTCTTGCCGCCAGCCTCAATGGCCATATTGGCAATGGTAAAACGGTCATCCATGGTCAGGTACTGAATGCCCTCTCCCACAAATTCCATGGATTTGTAAAGAGCTCCATCCACGCCGATCATGCCGATGATGTGAAGAATCACATCCTTGCCGCTGATCCACTTTGCCGGTTTGCCTACAATGTTAAATTTAATTGCGGAAGGAACCTTAAACCAGGCCTTTCCGGTAGCCATTCCTGCAGCCATATCTGTACTTCCCACGCCGGTGGAAAAAGCCCCAAGAGCGCCGTAGGTACAGGTGTGGGAATCCGCACCGATGATCACATCTCCTGCAACCGTCAGTCCCTGCTCCGGAAGAAGTGCGTGCTCAATACCCATTTTTCCTACATCAAAATAGTTGCTGATCTCATTTTTGCAGGCAAATTCCCGGACACACTTGCAGTGCTCTGCAGACTTAATATCCTTATTCGGTGCAAAATGATCCATAACTAATGCAATTTTATCTTTGTGGAACACACCGTCCACATTCATCTTCTCGATCTCGTGAATTGCGACCGGAGATGTAATATCATTACCAAGAACCAGATTCAGATCTGCCTCGATGAGCTGTCCGGCACATACGGATGGCAGGTTCGCATGAGCTGCGAGAATTTTCTGAGTCATTGTCATTCCCATGGTAGTTTCCTCCTTCAATTTCAAATACTAAAATCATTTTATCATAGGTATTTTTATAATTAAAATACATAATAAACATATTTACCATAACTGGACTTTATGGTATAATTCAACCGGAGTTTATCACACTTTACATAAAAGGAGAAGTTATGAACCAGAATCTTTCATCCTACTGGATTTTTTATACCGTGGCAAACACAGGAAATATATCCCGTGCTGCCAAGGAGCTTTATATCAGCCAGCCCGCCATCAGTAAATCCATACAGAAGCTGGAGGAAAATCTGGGATGCAAGCTATTCTCCAGAAGCTCCCGGGGCGTGATCCTGACGGATGAGGGGCAGCTTTTGTACGGACATGTGAAGGACGCCTTTGAGAATCTGAGTCTTGGGGAGGAAAAGCTGAAGCGCTCTATTGAGCTTGGGGTAGGCCACCTGCAGATCGGTGTCAGCGTCACCCTCTGCAAGTACATGCTTCTGCCCTACCTAAAGGAATTTATCCGCTGCAATCCTCATATCAGTATTTCCATCAACTGTCAGTCCACCAATGAGACGCTGCAGTTATTAGATGACAACAAAATTGATATCGGCCTCATCGGGAAACCGGATAATCTGAAGAATATCCACTTTTACTATCTAGATAACATTGAGGATATTTTTGTCTCCAATCCGGATTATCTGGCCAATCTTCAAAAGCGCGGAATTCCACAAAGCAAGATACTGGCCAATTCGACCCTGATGCTTCTGGACAAAAACAATATGACCAGACAGTACATCGATGATTATCTGCAGGAGAATCACATTACCGCTGCCGACTACATCGATATTTCCAATATGGATCTTCTCATCGACTTCGTCAAGATCGGCGTCGGGGTTGCCTGCGTCATTAAAAGCTTTGTCAGCGAAGAGTTGAAAGAGGGAAGCCTGATTGAAATACCTCTTGGCATACCGATCCATCAGCGGGAAGTGGGCTTTGCCTACAAAGAAAACCAAAAGCCTTCCAAATCTCTGCAGGCTTTTATTGATTTTTATGAAAATTTCAAACCGGAGGACAAAAAATGTTAAAAGAACAACTTCACACCATTCCAATTTCCGATGCTATGGCCAATGCCGGCGAATGCCCTTTCTGCTACATTGAGCGCAAAACCGAGGAACACATGATGGACTTCGTCTTAGGACATGGTGCTTCCTATATGGAGGCCGATATCCGGGATATGACAGACAAAGAGGGCTTCTGCCGCGCCCATTTCAAAAAAATGTTTGATTACGGTAACTCTTTGGGTAATGCCTGGATCTTAAAGACGCTCCTGCACCGCCATATGGACGAAATGGACAAGGAATTCAAGAATTTCCAACCGGAAAGCTGTGGCAAGAAAGGCGGGCTTTTTGGTAAGAAAACTGCCGGTGGCAGCAATTCCATCGTGGATTGGATCGACCGCAGGGAATCCACCTGTTTCATCTGCACCAGTGTCCGGAATACCTTTCAGGCTTACATGAAAACATTTTTCAACATGTACAAAAAAGATGCTGATTTCCGCGCCCAGGTTGCCCAGACCAAAGGCTTTTGTCTGGATCACTTCAAGGTCCTCTGCGAGGGAGCCGATGAAATGCTCTCTGATAAAGAACGCAAAGAATTCTACGATACTATGCTGCCGCTGATGAAGGAAAACCTTTCCCGGGTTTATGAGGACGTGGCCTGGTTTATCGAAAAATACGATTACAAAAACCGGGATGCGGACTGGAAGAACTCAAAGGATGCCATCCAGCGTGGCATGCAGAAGCTCCGGGGAGGCGATCCGTCACTGGCACCCCATGTACTGAAGAAGTAAAATACGCAATGTTGTATTCTATCCAAATTGTAAAATTAATTTTCTAATTGCAGTGAAAGACATGAAGAAGGACATCTCATATTATGGGGTGTCCTTTAAAATAATTATTCTATTGTATCATTTTTTGTTGCATAATCGCGCGATCATAGAATACCCCAGGTTCATCAACAGTATAAAACTCATAACAAGACCTCCGTACCCGATCAGATATCCCGGATTCCCCATAAAGTCCGCCATCCATTCCAGCGGCGAACCGGCGGAAGGCCAGTTCACAAACATATAATTCACATGATATGCCCGATCAAAAATATAAATCGGAATCACAACGATTACCAAAAACAGAATCACCTGCCACACCAAACGAATCCGTGGCACAATTCCCCCTGAACATAATTGAAACCCTACATAGACCACAATCCCCATGTGAAACAGAAAAGCCTCTATGGAAATAAAATGTATGGCAGGATAAAAGCTCCAATCCGGAAACAGCAGTGCCATCACCGCTCCGGGAAGACAAAGGGTGTACAGTACCTGCCCCAGCCACTGCCAGCGGAAAACACAGTGAAATCCACACAAAATCCCGGCCATACTGCACAGGTGAAAGGGCAGCTCGTATAGGAAATCCTCTCCGATCACTGCGATGTACAAAGCACGGATTGCCATCCATCCCACCATAGAAAAGGCAACGCCAAATTCCAGACCTTTTTTTCGACGGTTGTTGCTTTTCCGATAAAAAGAAAGCAGCAAAAGCGTAACGACAACAATCAGGGTCAGCCAGATTAAGTGACCCGGATGAAATATACCAAATCCAATTCCGTCAGGAATTTCCGTCTCATATGTAAAGAAATATTTCAAATCTCCTGCTTTCATCAATTCTCCTTCCCTGATTACTATTCTGACCCATTTCTCAATCATCATTCATCATTTATTTTCGCATTTTGCTGCCTGTACACAAAGCAGTTCTTCAACCTTTATCTTGTACGCAATAACAACTGTACAAGAAAACAGCCTGTACATATTCTCATATGTACAAGCTGCTATATCGTTCGTATTAAGATCAACCAATTCGATAGGCAGAGATAAATCCCTGACTGATTCGAAGAATTTTCCGAATTTCACTTTATTTCATTACAATATTAACAATACGTCCCGGAACATAAATTTCCTTCACAATGTTTCCGGTAAGCTTATCAGCAATGCTCTCCTTCGCTCTTGCAAGGACATCATCCTTGGCATCATCCTTCCTGATTGCCAGCGTTCCCTTCGTCTTACCATTAATCTGAACAGCAATCTCCACGGTAGATTCCACAGTCTTTGCCTCATCGTACTCCGGCCAGGTCTGCTGATATACTCTGCCCTCATAGCCAAGGGTCTGCCACAGTTCCTCCGTAATGTGCGGAGCTACCGGATTCAGGAGAATGATGTAGGTCTGCATCTCTGTCTTTGTCATAGACCCTTTCTTGGAAAAATCATTAAGCAGTGACATCATGGCAGCAATGGCCGTATTGAACTTCAGATTCTCAAAGTCGTTAG
The DNA here is from genome assembly GCA_900316805.1 of uncultured Lachnospiraceae bacterium. Taxonomy (GTDB): domain Bacteria; phylum Bacillota; class Clostridia; order Lachnospirales; family Lachnospiraceae; genus Roseburia. The sequence continues at coordinate 5,360 of ONEJ01000045.1, read as the reverse complement.
AAACCTTCTTGATGGTCTGATGCATCTTCGTTTCAAGATCCTTCGAAAATCCTTCTTCATCGGTAACCAAATCCTGCAGTTTCCATACACGATCCAGGAATCTGCGACATCCCTTCACTCCATCCTCAGACCAGGAAGCCGAGAGATCAAAAGCTCCAATGAACATCTCATAGGTACGCAGGGTATCTGCACCATATTCGTTCACGATGTCGTCCGGATTTACAACGTTTCCTCTGGACTTGGACATCTTCTCGCCATTCTCACCAAGGATCATACCATGGGAGGTACGCTTCTGGTACGGTTCCGGACACGGAACTACGCCCTCATCATAGAGGAACTTGTGCCAGAATCTGGAATACAGAAGATGCAGTGTGGTATGCTCCATACCGCCATTATACCAGTCCACCGGAAGCCAGTATCCCAAAGCCTCCTTGCTGGCCAATTCATTATCATTCTTAGGATCTGTATAACGCAGGAAATACCAGGAAGAACCTGCCCACTGGGGCATAGTATCTGTCTCTCTCTTTGCCGGTCCTCCACAGCACGGACAAGTGGAGTTAACCCAGTCAGTCATGGCAGCCAAAGGAGATTCTCCGTTATCTGTCGGCATGTAGCTGTCTACCTCCGGCAGAAGCAGCGGAAGATCCTTCTCATCTAACGGTACATAACCGCACTTATCACAATGAACGATTGGGATTGGCTCACCCCAGTAACGCTGGCGGGAAAATACCCAGTCTCTTAATTTATAATTGGTCTTTGCATGTCCGATTCCCTTTTCCTCAAGGAAATCGATCATCTTTTCCTTGGCATCCTTCACCTCGAGACCGTTCAGGAAATCGGAATTGATAAGAACACCGGTGGCCACATCGGTAAATGCAGCCTCATTGACATCCACTTCTTCCCCATTCTTGGCAACCACCTGGATAATCGGAAGATTGAATTTCTTTGCAAATTCCCAGTCTCTCTCGTCATGGGCAGGAACCGCCATGATGGCACCGGTTCCGTAGCTCATCAATACATAATCAGATACCCAGATTGGTACCTCTTTGCCGTTAACCGGATTGACAGCTGTCAGTCCGTCAATGGCAACACCGGTCTTATCCTTAGCCAGCTCGGCTCTCTCAAAATCAGACTTGCGGGAAGCCTGCTCACGATATGCAACAATCTCATCCCAGTTTTTGATCTGATCCTTGTACTTGTCCAGATACGGATGCTCCGGAGAAACAACCATATAAGTTACACCGAAAAGTGTATCACATCTTGTGGTGTAAATGGTAAGCTTATCCTCAGTGCCCTTAATAGAGAAATCCACCTCAGCACCGGTAGAACGGCCGATCCAGTTCTTCTGGGATACCTTGACACGCTCGATATAGTCCACATCATTCAGACCTTCGATCAGCTTGTCTGCATATTCTGTAATCTTAAGCATCCACTCGCTCTTGACCTTGCGGACAACCGGAGTGCCACAGCGCTCACAGACACCATTGACAACCTCCTCGTTGGCAAGACCTACCTTACAGGACGGACACCAGTTGATGGGCATTTCTTTCTTATAGGCAAGCCCTGCCTTAAACAGCTTTAAGAAAATCCACTGGGTCCACTTATAATAATTCGGATCCGTAGTATTAATCTCCCGATCCCAGTCAAAGGAATAACCGATGGAATGCAACTGCTCCTTGAAGTGTTCAACATTCTTCTCGGTAACTATCTTCGGATGTACCTTATTTTTGATCGCATAGTTCTCCGTGGGAAGTCCAAATGCATCCCATCCCATAGGGAAAAGTACATTGTATCCCTGCATTCTTCTCTTACGGGAAACAATATCCAGTGCGGTATATGGTCTCGGATGACCAACATGCAGTCCCTGTCCTGACGGATATGGGAACTCTACCAGAGCATAATATTTCGGTTTCGTATAATCATTATTGGCAGCAAAGGCCTTCTCATCATCCCAGACCTTCTGCCATTTCTTCTCTACCACCTTGTGATTGTAAACTTCTGCCATGTTTTCGCCTCTTCATCTCTCATAATATTTTCACAATATCTTTATTCTACACACTCGCCGTTCTTTTGTCAAATCCTTTAAGATCGGTATCCGATAATCTTCTGCCTTCCCGATACAGAAGTCATTGCAAGATACAGTCAAAGAAAATCCCCGGCAGAACTCTGCCGGGGACGCATTCCCTTATAACCATTTACATAAAATATACGATTAGTTGTTGATCAGCTTATCATCCTCATTGTTCCAGCTGTACAGCTTACGGATCTCCTCACCAACCTGCTCAGAAGGATGCTCAGAAGCAAGCTTTCTCATAGCCTTGAAGTGAACCTGACGGCCTGCCGGAGACATATCCAGTAAGAATTCCTTCGCGAATGTACCATCCTGGATATCAGAAAGAATCTGCTTCATAGCCTTCTTGGTGTCCTCAGTAACGATCTTAGGTCCGGTTACGTAATCGCCGTACTCAGCGGTGTTGGAGATAGAATATCTCATACCTGCGAAACCTGACTGGTAGATTAAGTCTACAATCAGTTTCATCTCATGGATACACTCGAAGTATGCGTTTCTAGGATCATACCCAGCTTCGCAGAGAGTCTCAAAACCAGCCTGCATAAGAGCACATACACCACCGCATAATACAGCCTGCTCACCAAAGAGGTCTGTTTCTGTCTCGGTACGGAAAGTAGTCTCAAGAAGTCCTGCTCTTGCTCCACCGATTCCAAGGCCATAAGCCAGTGCCATATCCAAAGCTTTACCGGTTGCATCCTGCTCTACAGCTACCAGACAAGGAGTTCCCTTGCCAATCTGATACTCGGAACGAACGGTATGTCCCGGAGCCTTCGGTGCGATCATGGTAACATCTACATCCTTCGGTGGCTTGATACATCCGAAATGGATATTGAAACCATGAGCGAACATTAACATGTTACCCGGCTCAAGATTTGGCTCGATGTCATTCTTATACATATCAGCCTGCAATTCATCGTTGATCAAAATCATGATAATATCAGCCTTCTTAGCAGCCTCTGCAGCAACGTAAACCTCAAATCCCTGCTCCTCTGCTCTCTTCCAGGACTTGCTGCCCTCGTACAGACCGATAATAACATGACATCCGCTGTCCTTTAAATTAAGTGCATGAGCATGTCCCTGGCTGCCATAGCCGATGATTGCGATTGTCTTGCCATCCAATAAAGAAAGGTTACAATCTTCCTGATAAAAAATTCTTGCTTCTGACATTTAATTGTCCTCCTAAAATAATATTGTAAAAAAATAGGTGCGCTTAATCCAGATACCTGACATCGGATGATCCTCTTGTCAGGCCAGTAATTCCGGTTCTCGCCAATTCCAGAATCTCGTATCCGTCCAAAAGATCCAGAAAAGCATCCAGCTTATCCTGATGTCCCACCAGCTCGATGACCATGGAATCATGGGTAACATCAACAATCTTCCCATGGAAAATCTCCGTCACATTCATCACAGCCTGACGCAGGGTATCCTTCGCGCGGATCTTCACAAGAATCAGCTCTCTGGTAACAGAAAAACCAGGCTCCAGCTTCTTAATATCCAATACATCCTCAAGCTTTAAAAGCTGTTTTTCAATCTGGTCTAAAATCTGCTCATCCCCGCTGGCAACGATAGTAATTCTCGTATACTTGGGATCCGCAGTCACACCGGAAGAAAAGCTGTCAATATTGTACCCTCTTCGGCTGAAAAGACCGGAAATCCGGCTTGTGACACCCGGGTTATTTTCTACTAAAAGCGATAATGCCTGTTTTCTCATATTTAGAGAACCTTCTTCTTTCTTTTGCGTTGTTAAAATCATAATACTATAATCAATATTTGTCAAGCAATATCTTTACTATAACTCTAAGTTATGATATAAATAACTGTCATATATCAAATTCCAACAGAAATTCTTTGCACAGACCCCATCACAACCAGGCAAAAATAGACGTTAACAGTGCTGCCCCAAGGATCACAACAATCACTCCCACAAGAGCCGCCACACAACTGCAGACAATGCCGGCGATAGCCATCCCCTTCCCTCCGGTATTCTTCTGGATAGCCAGAATCCCCAGAACGATACTGCAGGCTGCCACGATAATTGTCAGCCACCACTTGTTGACACAGCAGGAAATCAATAATGCGACAATTCCAAGAATCATGGACGCAATACCCATACCGGTAGCTCCGCCATCCATATTCTGCGGTGTTCCGTATCCGGTGTTCTGAAATCCCACGTTTTGATAATTCGAATTTGCATAAGCCCCCGACTGCCCGGAATAGTTTGCCTCCGGCTCCCCATAAACATTCTGGGTCTGATGGTAAGCGGTCTGCTGATGGCAACCACTTACCGGAGTCCCACAATAACCGCAGACTTTTGAATCGTCTGCTATTTCTTTTCCGCAATTTCTACAAAACATTTCTAACCCCTTTCCTCTTATACGATAGCGATTCCACCAGTCAATTTTTGTTCAACATCGATGCAAAATCATCCATAGGCATCGGTCTTGCAAACAAAAAGCCCTGAATATCATCACAGTGTAATTTCTGCAGATAGCTCAACTGATCGTCATTCTCAACACCTTCCGCAGTAATATGAAGCCCCATCTCATTCTGATGCGCCACATCCCGCAGATTATTCTCCAGCTGTCCGTGCATCTCGCCTTCCAACTTGTTTGAGAAGAAAAGAATCGTAATCAATACACAAACACAAATTAATATAATAATCAGAATTTTATGGTGTCTGGCACCTTTATGGTTATTCCGAAAATATATTCCGCTATTGCGTGGAACACCAGCACCTTTGCGTCATGCCAAAATGGCACGAACCTGCTCCTCTGTTACACCGGTTCTTTCTACTATTTCAGAAAGGTCGCACCCTTGTGCATCCATACGAATCACCTTTTTGGCGAGTGTAATACCTTTTTCCATACCTTTTTCCATACCTTCTTTCATACCTTTTTCCATGCCTTTTTCCATGCCTTTTTCCATGCCTTTTTCCATACCTTTTTCCATACCTTTTTTCATGCCTTTTTCCATACCTTTTTCCATACCTTCTTCCATTCCCTTTTCCATTCCTGCTTCTCGGCCTTCCTTCCAGCCTTCTCTCTTAGCCTGTTCCGTTGCTTGCCGAATCTCAGGTTCCATAATCTTAGCCAATGCCTCACACATAATCACATCCTCCTTCCACTCCTCAATATTCGTCCTGTTTGCATTTGCCACCACTTCCAGTACAGCATCCGCACATTCCTTCTCATATGGTTCTCCTAGACGGATAATATTATTCACAAGCGTATCAAACTCCTGCCTCTTAATCTGATTCGTCAGGGAATGCAACCATATATGTTCCTCTTGT